>JAICQA010000089.1 GCA_025929595.1 Xanthobacteraceae bacterium | reverse complement strand
TCCCGCCGGTCGACTCGCTTCAGGACATGCGCTCGGAAATGCTCGGCGCCATGGCCAAGATGGGCTGCGTCGTGGAAAAGCATCACCACGAAGTGGCGTCGGCGCAGCATGAGCTCGGCTTGAAGTTCGGCCCGCTCGTCCGCATGGCCGTTCACATGCAAATCTATAAGTACGCGATCCACCAGGTCGCGAACATCTACGGCAAAACGGCGACCTTCATGCCGAAGCCGGTTTATGGCGACAATGGTTCGGGCATGCATTGCCATCAGTCGATCTGGAAGGGTTCGACACCCGTCTTTGCCGGCAACAAGTACGCCGACCTGTCGGAAATCTGCCTCTCCTACATCGCCGGCATCATCAAGCACGCGAAGGCAATCAACGCCTTCACGAACCCGTCCACGAACTCCTACAAGCGTCTGGTGCCGGGCTTCGAAGCGCCCGTGCTCCTCGCCTACTCGGCGCGTAACCGCTCGGCGTCGTGCCGCATCCCGCTCGCGAGCTCGCCGAAGGCGAAGCGCGTCGAAGTCCGCTTCCCGGATCCGACCGCCAATCCCTATCTCGGCTTCGCGGCGATGCTGATGGCCGGCATGGACGGCATCCTGAACAAGCTCGACCCGGGTTCGGCGATCGACAAGGACCTCTACGATCTCCCGCCGAAGGAGTTGAAGAAGATTCCGACAGTCTGCGGCTCGCTGCGCGAAGCGCTGTCGAGCCTCGACAAGGACCGCGACTTCCTCAAGAAGGGCGGCGTGTTCGACGACGACTTCATCGACTCCTACATCGATCTCAAGATGACGGAAGTGATCCGCTTCGAGCACACGCCGCATCCGATCGAATACGACATGTACTACTCGGCCTGAGCTTCCTCCCGGAAACGCGGCCAAAACAAACGGGGCGCCGCAAGCGCCCCGTTTTGCATTCCAGTCGCCGCCGCGTCAGATCAGGATGAGAAAACCGACGAGAAGCGTCGCTCCGAGCGCAAGCCCAAGCGGACGCCGCCGTGGATGTAGCGCAAAATAGCGCTTGATCAGGTCACTGTGCAGTTCGTCGGACGATTGATGCGTACAGGCCATCGCAAACCCGGCCCGCGCGGCGTCTTCGTCGAGCCGTGCGAGGTTGGCGTAAAGATCGCCGCTTGCTTGCGCTGCCATAGCACAAGACTAGAATCGGAATGGTTAATGAAATGTAATCGCAGTTACGCCCGGCGATGAACAACTGGGCTCGTCTCGTTCATGTCGGCAAACGGCGCCGGCTGCGGCACGACGCTCGGGCTCATGATTGCGCCCACGACGGACGTCGGCACCTCCGCGCCGCGGCGCGCACCCGAGTCGTCCATTTCGCGGCCGCTCAAGCCCGTCCGGCGCGCGAGATAGCCGTCGGCGACTTCAACCCGATTGCGGCCGCGCGCCTTCGCGACATAGAGCGCCTCGTCCGCCTTCGACATCAGCGTTTCGATCTCGACGTCTTCGTCGGCCGGCACTGACGCGACGCCCACACTGACACTGACATTTTGGGCTGCCAGGCCGTCGCGTGCGTAGATCGCTTCAAATCCCGCCCTGATCCGTTCCGCTGTCGCGGCAGCGCTCCCCGCTTCCGCGCCGAACAGGACGGCGCCGAATTCCTCGCCTCCCAGCCGTCCGAGCACGTCGGTCGAACGCAATTCCATCACCGCGATGTCTGTGAAGGCGCGCAATACACGGTCGCCGATCGCGTGACCGAACCGGTCGTTGATCGACTTGAACCGGTCGAGATCGAACAGCAGCGCGGATACAGGCTGAGGCGCACGCGAGCGCTGTTTAAGGCTGCGCGTGGCAGAGTCCAGAAATGCGCGCCGGTTGGCGATTCCTGTCAGTGGGTCGGTCGTAGCGGCAACCTTATGTTCAAGCTCCATCCGCTCCTTGGCCATCGCCAGGAAGATGAAGGCGGTAGCAATCATGTAAAGCAGCGACTCAAGCGCGATCACGCCGAACCAGGCGCTTGAAAACAACGCATCGCTCTTCGCAGTCGGTGTGAGGAATGCAAGCGGCACGCGCAGGAGATAGAGTGCGCCGTGCATCGACAGCATCACGACAAGCGGAAGACGCGAAACCAGACTTTCATGCCGTCCGCGCCAGATCTCGATCGCCGCCCCGAACGAGTAAGCCGCGATGATCATCGAGCTGAAATGAGCCGGCCCGTATGGAACCGCCATTAGATTGGTGCCGGTGACCGCCAGCAGCCACACAGCCGCGCCGCCAAAAATCCCGACCAATGAGACGCGATTGCCGTCGAACAGGCGGGCACCCATCCAGGTCATGCCGGCTGCAACGAGCAGCAGCGCGTTCGCGACCTCGATTGACCAGAACTCCGAAAGCTCGCCGCGCTGGCTGATGAGCCATACGGCACAGCAAGCGACAAAGTGCGCTCCGCCCCACCAGGCAAGCGACGTGACCCGGCGCTGCTGATACCAGGCGTAAAACAGCAGAAGGCCAAGGACGGCGGCGACGGCGATCGTCACCACAAACATCGTCTGGGCGTCGAGATTCATGAAGTCCGCCTGGATCGCCGCTGAAAGCGGCCGACCCGCGGACATTACCGGTCGACCGCTACGATTCCGCTCATCCGTTTCCTAAAATGCGATCGATCCGCCGCTCAGGACGCCCGGCTGCGGCTCGGCAGGATCGAGGAAACGAGCACTGGTTTGAGCGGCGGGGCCTCGACGACCATTGTCGCCTGCTCGGCACCACCATCTGCCGGCTCACTCACCCGCACGCAATTCCGGCCGCTCGCCTTGGCCTGGTAGAGCGCCGAATCCGCAAAGCTTAGCATCTCTTGCAGGCTGTAAGCCGCCGGGGAAACCGCGGCAACCCCGACGCTGGCCGTCGGCGCCACACGTCCGCCTGCGATGACGGCACCGTCCGCCTCGAACGCCACACGCACGCGCTCCGCCACGGCGCAACCGGTCTCGGGGTCGGCGTCGTCAAGCAACACCGCGAACTCCTCGCCGCCTACGCGCCCGATGATGTCCGTCGCTTTCAACGAGTTCGCGAGAATATCGGCAAATACCATCAGCACGCGGTCGCCGACGCCGTGTCCGAAGCGGTCATTGATGAGCTTGAAGTGGTCGAGGTCGAACAGGAGCACCGCCGCCGGTCTTGCCGCTGGTCGCCGCTCGCGCAGCCGCCGCATCGCCTGACGATAGAACCCACGCCTGTTTGGCAGCCCCGTCAGCGCGTCGGTCATAGCCTCGACCCGCTGATGCAGCTCGAGCCGCTCCTTCGCCATCGCCAGCACGATGAACGCCAGCGCGACCTTGCCGAGCACGGTGACGAGAATGACGGTTGCGAACCATGGCCCCGGCAGAAGCGGCCCCGCATATGCGCTCGGCATGAGCCCGACAAGCGCAATCCACGAGAAGTATCCCGCACCCGAAACCACGAGCAGCACGATCGCCGGCCAGCGCGATACAAGCGGCTCGGCGCGGCCGCGCCAGAATTCAAAGGCGATCATCAGGCAGTAGCTGCCATTGATCAGACTGTAGAGCATGAAGTAGTGCAGCGGCGATTTTGAAATCTCGGCCGCCGCAAAAAACGCCCACGCCATCGCGCCTGCCGACGCGGTCAATGGATGCAAATGACGGCCATCGAAACGGCGCACAGCCAGCCACATCAGTCCGTACGACGCGAGCATCAAGGTCGCGGCGAATTTGATCGTCGCTACCGAGTACATCATGTCCGCGCCGACCAAGAGCACGAGCCCGACGCACTGGCAGAGATGCGCGGTTCCCCACCAACCCAACGCTTCGCTCGAGCGGCTTTGCAGCCACGCGAACATGAGCATGAGCCCAAGCACCGCCGTCACGGAAATATCCGCAACGAACATGGTGTGAAGATCGAGAAAGACGGGCAGCACGGAACAGCCGCTTTTTAAATTGGACGGCCCGAATTTTACGGCCCTGCTCTTATCGAAGCAGGCCGCAAACCGGTAAAATTGTATCGATGGCTAGGCCGCCTCGGCAGCAGGCTTGCGCGACGCCCGCGCCGCGGAAATTGCCGTCGTAAGCTCGTTCGGCGCCAACGTCGCGCTGCCGCGCCCGCCGCTCACCGGAGGAGCACTTTGCGGCTCGCTCACCGCGACCGCCCGTTCTTCCGAAGAACCCGACAACACGATCCGGTTCCGGCCGCTCGCCTTCGCGGCGTAGAGCGCCTGATCCGCCAGCGCGAGCAGTTTATCCATGTCGGCGTCGGGGTTGTCGGTCGCTGCGGCGCCAATACTCACCGTACCGCCCACCGGAAGCCCGTCGATGTCCTTGGCCGCCACCTCGAACGCCTCACGCACACGCTCCGCCGCGATTGCCGCTGCCTGCAGATTGGTCGCCGGCAGGACCGCGGCGAACTCTTCGCCGCCAAGGCGGCCGACAATATCAGTGGCGCGCAATTTCGCCGCCGCCGTGCGCGCAAAGGTTTGCAGCGCGCGGTCGCCGACCGCGTGACCGAAGCGGTCGTTGATCTTCTTGAAGTGATCGAGGTCGAACATGAGCACCGCCGCGGGCTCCTTATCCCATGCGATGCGGCCGAGCACGCGCCGGCCCGCGTCCATCAGCGCGCGGCGATTGAAGATTTCGGTCAGTGGATCGATGGTCGCGGCCGTCCGGTGAATGCGTTCGCTGCGCTCCTTCGCCATCGTGAGAATGATAAAGGCTGTCGCGATGGCATAGAGCAACGTCTCAAGCGCGAAAATGCCGAACCAGTTGCCGGCGAACTCCGCGAGCGTCGCCTCGGCCGGCGCCAGCAGGACGATCGGAATCGGCGAGAGGAAGACGATCCCCTGCAGCACAAGCACGGCGAAAGCCGGCCAGCGCGAAAGCAACCATTCTCTGCGCCCGCCCCAGATCTCGAAGGCAGTCATGATGGTGTAGGCCGAAATCGCGGCCGATGAGAGCACGATCCGGCCGGTGGCCGATGCCGCAAAGCCCGGGATGGTAAGCGCGACAAGCCACACCATCGCGCCTGCGAACATCCCGATCGGTCTCACCTCGCGCCCGTGGAAAAGCCGCGCGCCGCTCCAAATGACGCCGCACGCCACAAACAGCAGCGCATTGCCGATCGCCATCGAAAGGGCGCTCGAAAGCGAATCCTGCACCGTGTAAATGCCGACCGAAATGCCGCCGATCAGATAGGCCGCCCCCCACCAGGCCAATGCACGGATGCTGCGGTCTTGCACCCAGGCGAACAACAGAAACAGCCCGAGAATCGTCGTCACGAAGATGGAGACGATGAAGAGCGTCGGAACGTCGAGAGACATCGCCAAACCGTTCGCGGAACACGCGCCTTACAAACCGCACAAATTTGCAGTTGGCGTCTTGCGAAGGTCTTTCCCGAATTGTTGCAATGTTATCGATTGCCGCCGCCGGCTCTTCTGTCTGTACACAGCCTTTGCGACGCATTGCACGGGCGATTCCAAATCGCGGAGAAATCCACCCGAACATTTCCGCGAATTCAATTCAAACAAAGAAAAAGAGCGCGGCTTTCGCCGCGCTCTCGTACTCGCATAATTGAAGGGCTTTTATCGCTTCGAGAACTGGAAGCTGCGGCGCGCTTTCTTGCGGCCGTACTTCTTGCGCTCGACCACGCGCGAGTCGCGGGTCATGAAGCCGCCCTTCTTGAGCGGACCGCGCAGGTCCGGCTCGAAATAGGTCAGCGCACGCGAGATGCCGTGACGAAGCGCGCCCGCCTGACCCGACAGCCCGCCGCCTGAAACGGTACAGACGACGTCGTATTGGCCCGAGCGGTTTGCAACCTGAAACGGCTGCTGGATGAGCATCCGCAGCACCGGACGGGCGAAATACGCTTCGATCGTCTTGGTGTTGATCAGGATCTTGCCGGAGCCCGGCTTGATCCAGACGCGCGCAACGGCGTTCTTGCGCTTGCCGGTCGCGTAGGCGCGGCCCTGCTTGTCGAGCTTCTGAACGTGCTTCGGCGCTTCGGGGGCCGCCGGCTTCAGCGCGGAAAGGCCTTCGAGCGACTGAACGGTGTCGGCCATTATGCGCTCCTCTTGTTCTTGCGGTTCATCGAAGCGATGTCGATCGACTCCGGCTGCTGCGCTTCATGCGGATGGTTCGCGCCCTTGTAGACGCGGAGATTGCCGAACTGCTTGCGCGCGAGCGGGCCTTCGTCGAGCATCCGCTCAACGGCCTTCTCGAGCACGCGCTCGGGGAAACGGCCTTCCAGGATGAACTTGGCTTTGCGTTCTTTCACGCCGCCGGGAAAACCGGTGTGGTGGTAATAGACTTTCTTGTCGAGCTTGCGCCCGGTCAGAACCACCTTCTCGGCGTTGATCACGACGACGTTGTCGCCGCAGTCGACGTGCGGCGTGTAATTCGCGCGATGTTTGCCGCGCAGGCGCATGGCAATGATCGAAGCGAGCCGTCCGACCACGAGGCCGGAGGCGTCGATCAGCACCCATTTCTTTTCGATTTCGGCGGGCTTCGCCGTAAAGGTCTTCATGGCGTATCCGATTGAGGGCTGAAGAAGGCGCGGTTTTAGAGTCATGCCCGCGCAGCGTCAATCGGCATGATCGTAATATACGTCAATAAAAACAGTGACTTGAAATAATGGTATTTTGATACCTCGAACTAAGTTATCTATCTGGCGGGATTGAATAAGTCGCCACGCAATGCGCCACGAGGTCATCCTCGGCCGCTTCGGCGGATCGTACAGCCACCTCACCCACAGCCAGCCGCTTGCCGAGCTTCAGCATCCTGCAATCGGCAATCAGATCGCCCGGCGCCGGCTTTTTCAGAAAGTTGATCGAGAGGTTCGTCGTCACCGCAAGCGCCACCGGACCGACCGCGGCGAGGATCGCCACGTATATCGTGGCATCGCAGAGCGCCATCATGGTCGGGCCCGACACGGTGCCACCCGGCCGCAAATGCTCGTCCGTCGCCAGTTGACGCACCCTTGCCGTTCCCGGCCCCACGGCTTCGATCCTCCGCCCGCGGTCGCGCGCAAAGCCTTGGGGAAATTCTCGCTCAAGGAACTCCGTGACCTCGGCGAGGCTCATCTTCACCGCTCCGGCCATCGCACTTCTCCCAGCCCGGCGCCCTCGCGCCCGCCCGACAATCCGATAATATGGCCGCGTTGAAACGCAAAGGATGAAATGTCACGCGCCGTCGCTACTGCTGCCGAGTCGACCCTGCTGCGCGAAGACCGTGCCGGCATCACCGTGCTCACGCTCAACCGGCCCGAGGCCCGCAACGCGCTTTCAACATCCTTGATCGACACGCTCGCGATGGCACTCTCGGCAATCGGTGGCGACCGCAAGGTCCGCGCTGTCGTGCTCACGGGCAGCGGTACGGCATTCTGTGCCGGCCATGATCTCCGGGAAATGACAGCGCGCCGAGCCGACCCGGACCGTGGCCGCGCCTTTTATCAGCACACGTTCGACCGCTGCGCGGCCATGATGCAGTCCATCGTGAAACTGCCGCAGCCGACAATTGCCGCGGTTAACGGCCCGGCGGCGGCTGCAGGCTGTCAGCTCGCGGCATCCTGCGATCTCGTGGTCGCTGCCGAAGACGCTTCGTTTGCCACACCTGGCGTCAATATCGGCTTGTTTTGCTCGGCTCCGATGGTCGCGTTGTCGCGCAAGATCGCATCCAACCACGCACTTGAAATGCTCCTGACCGGCGAGCCGGTCGGCGCGGCGCGTGCGCACGAAATTGGCCTCGTGAACCAAGTCTGCGCAAAAGGCGATGCGGCCAATGTGGCTGTGGCACTCGCGCTAAAGATCGCCGCCAAATCGTCGCACGTACAGAAGATCGGCAAGGAAGCATTCTATAATCAGCTGACAATGAACCTTGCCGACGCCTACGCCTATACAAGCAAGGTGATGGCGGACAACATGATGGCGCGCGACGCCGAGGAAGGCATTTCCGCCTTCGTCGAGAAGCGCACACCGACCTGGGAAGACCGTTGAGCCACGACAATTACGACGACGCGTTCATCCGCGGCATCCTCGACAAGGTGAAGACCGTTGCCGTCGTCGGCGCGAGCCAGGGCGACGATAAGCCGTCGATGTTCGTCGTGAAGTATCTTTCCGAGCGCGGCTATCGCGTCTTCCCGATCAATCCCGGCCGCGCGGGTCAGCTTGTCGCCGGCGTGATGGCCTATGCGCGTCTCGCCGACGTGCCGGAGCCGATCGACATGGTCGATGTCTTCCGCCGCGCCGACGCCGTGCCGGGTGTGCTCGACGAAGTGCTGGCCCTTTCTCCGCTGCCCAAAATTTTCTGGATGCAGCTCGGCGTGCGTAACGACGAGGCCGCCGCGCGCGCGGAAGCCACCGGCATGACCGTCGTCATGAACCGCTGCCCCAAGATCGAGTACGGCCGGCTGTCGCGCGAGATCGGCTGGGTCGGCGTGAACACGCGCACCCTCAGCTCGAAGAAGCCGCGACGGCTCGGCGGCGGCGTGCAGCGGCTTCAACTCGGTCCGGGCGTCCGCAAGCCCCGTTGACCGGCCAGCCGGCCAAGCGTAAATAACACGCCGTTTTCGATTTTCCTAACTAATTACATCAACAAGGTGTGTAATGGACCAAGAAAGCAAGTCCGCACAGCGCGCTCCCGGCTTCTCTACGCTTTCGGTCCACGCGGGCGCCCAGCCCGATCCGACGACCGGTGCGCGCGCCACGCCGATCTATCAGACCACCTCGTTCGTCTTCGATGATGTCGAACACGCCGCCCAACTGTTCGGGCTGCAAACTTTCGGCAATATCTATACGCGCATCGGCAATCCGACGTGCAACGTGCTGGAAGAGCGCGTCGCCGCGCTCGAAGGGGGCACCGCCGCCCTCTCCGTTGCGTCGGGCCACGCCGCGCAGGTGAATGTCTTTCATCTGCTGATGACGCCGGGCGACGAATTCGTCGCGGCGAACAAGCTGTATGGCGGCTCGATCAACCAGTTCAATCATTCCTTCAAGGCGTTCGGCTGGAACGTGCGCTGGGCCGATC
>JAICQA010000051.1 GCA_025929595.1 Xanthobacteraceae bacterium | reverse complement strand
GGCTTGAGGTCGCGCGAGTGGCTCCACTGGAAGCGGGCCTCAAGCTGGCGGCCGACCCGCCAGTAGGCATCGCCAAGGTGATCGTTGATGACCGGGTCTTCCGGCCGCAGCTCGATGGCGCGCTCCAACTCCTTGACCGCTTCCTCGTAGCGGCCGAGGCGATAGTAGGCCCAGCCAAGACTGTCGACGATGTAGCCGTCCTTCGGGCGCAACTCGACGGCCTTCTTGATCATGACGAGGCCTTCGTCGAGATTCATGCCGCGGTCGATCCAGGAATAGCCGAGATAGTTCAGCACCTGCGGCTGGTCGGCGTTGAGCTCGAGCGACTTCTTGAAATCCTTCTCCGCCGCCGGCCACTGCTTTGCCCGCTCATTGCTCATGCCGCGGAAGAAGAACAAGGTCCAATGCTGCCGCGCCGGCGCTGTCACCAGCGCGATCGCCCGGTCATAGACAACCACCGCGTCGGTGTATTTCTTGCGCGCACGCAGGACATTGCCGAGCGCGGTCAGCGCTTCGAGATCGTCGGGATACTTCGCGATCAGGTTCGACAGGCGCGTGCGCGCCTCGTCGGTTCGCTCGATCTGGTCGAGGTTAAGCGCAACCTGAATCTCGGCGCTGCGCTTGAGCGGCGAGCTGGCCGGAATGCGCGAAAAGGCTTCGATGGCCAGCTCGGGCTTCTTCAGCGACTCATACAGGTCTCCGAGCGAGAGCAACGCGACGGGGTGTGCGCTATCGAGATAGAGCGCGAGATTGAGATAGACGAGCGCGATATCCTCTCCGCCCTGACGGCCGAGCACCGAGCCCAGGTCGAACAGCACCTCCGCGGCGCCGGCTTGCGGCGAGCGGATCTGTCCGGCCGGCACCTTTCCGGACTCGATTTCGGACACGACTGAATCGACCATCGGGTGCTGCGGCAGGAGCTTGGCGAACTCGCCATAGACTTCGAGTGCGCGCTTGCGCTCGCCGCTGCGCGCGAGCCAGCGGGCATAAGCGTCGACCGTGCGCAGCGAGTTCTTGTCGAAGTCGTAGGCGCGCTTGAGACGCTCGCCCGCTTCCTTCTTCTGGCCTGCGAAATCGAGCATGAGGCCCGCATGACGGTCCTTGAACGCGGCATACCAGTCCGGCCCCTGCAACTTGTCGATATTGCTGATGGCGGATTTGACGTTGCCGGCGGCGGTCAGCGTCCAGGCGCCGACGAGCGTGGACGTCAGGTCGGCAATTGGCCCACGCACCGAAAGGGCAAGGTGATTGCGCGCCGAAGTCCAGTGGCTCTGCCGGATGGCGCGCGCCGCGAGCGTGAGGCGCGCCATGCGATGGCTCTTCTCGAAGCGCACCATGCGCTCGGCAAGCGGGAATGAATCTTCGATGTTGCCGGTGCCGAGAACCACCAGGAAGGTGTTTTCGATCAGTTCGGGATTCTTCGGGTCCGTGCGCAGCGCGCCGCGGTAGTAGGCAGCGGCGGCCGCCATGTCGCGCGATTGTCCCGCTACGCGCGCCGCGAGGTAATTGCCGGCCGGAGAAATGCGCGACGTTTCGCCTGGCGACGGGGTTTCGGCGCGGGCGGAGGCGGAGGCCGCCGTCGCGCATGCGGCCAGCAGGCCGGCCGTGAGGACGAGTTTCAATCGAATCAGCTCGCTCAATAATCTTCTCCCGCTGGGAACGGCATGATGCTGCAAGGTTCGGCAGATGGGGCAACATGCCCCCGATTCATGGCAGCCGCAAGGACAAGAGCCGCGTGTTGCAAGCGCGCTTCCGCACGCCCATTGTCAGGTTCCTCGACCGAATTGTGCAATGTCGCGCCTGCAAACGCTTGCCCCGGCTAAGGTCAATCTGACGCTCTGCGTGCTGGCGCGGCGAAGCGACGGCTATCACGATTTGTCGAGCCTGGTGGCCTTCGCCGATATCGGCGACGAGCTCGCACTCGAGCCCGGCACGGGGTTCAGCCTGGCGACGCGCGGGCCGATGGCGGCGGGAGCCGGAAGTCCCGAGGACAATCTGGTACGCACGACCGCGCTCGCCATGCAGGAACGAATCGAGCGCCTGAGGATCGGGCGCTTTGAACTCACCAAGAACCTGCCCGCAGGCGCGGGGCTCGGTGGCGGCTCGGCCGATGCAGCCGCCGCATTGCGCCTGATCGCGCGGGCGAACGACCTTGATTTGAGCGACCGGCGCGTGACGGAAGCCGCGCGGGCGACGGGCGCCGACGTGCCGGTATGCGTCGAATCGAAGGCGCGGCTGATGCACGGCGTCGGCGACGTGCTGTCGCCGCCGATCGTGTTGCCGAGGCTTGATGCTGTCCTCGTATTTCCCGGTGCGCCGATCGCCACGAAAGACGTGTTCGGCAATTTCACGCTTGTCGCCGGCCCACGGCGCAAGGTGCGCTATGAAGAGAGCGAGATTCCACGCGAGCGCGCTGCGCTCCTCGACTACCTCGCACGCGACGCAAACGACCTCGAACTCGCGGCGCGGCTCGTCGCACCGGAAATTTCCGAGGCGAAGGATCTGCTCGGCGACAGCGACGCGCGCATCGTGCGCATGAGCGGCTCGGGATCGGCGGTGTTCGCGCTTTATGAGAATGCGAGCCTCGCCAAACGCGCGGCGGCGAAGATCAGGAAGCGCAGGCTGGGCTGGTGGTGTGTGCAGACGGTGCTTGGCTAACGTCAGTGCGCCCGCGCGACGCAGAAATCGACGACTTCGAGCAGCGCGCGCTTGCCTTCGCCTTCGGGGAAGAGCGCGAGTGCGTCCTTCGCGATAGCGCCGTAGTGGCGTGCGCGCTCGACCGTGGCGTCGAGCGCTTCGTGCTTCTTCAGAATGCCGAGTGCGCGTTCGAGCGCTTCATCCGAATTCGCGCCGGCCTCGAGGCTCGCACGCCAGAAGTCGCGCTCGTTTGCGTTGCCGCGCCGGAAAGCGAGGATGACCGGCAGCGTGATTTTTCCTTCGCGAAAATCGTCGCCGACATTCTTGCCGAGCCGCGCCTTGCTGCCGCCGTAGTCGAGCGCGTCGTCGACCAACTGAAACGCGATGCCGAGATTCATGCCGAAGGAGCGGCAGGCCGCCTGCTCCGCCTCGGGCCGCGCAGCGAGAACCGGGCCCACTTCGCAGGCGGCGGCGAACAGCTCGGCCGTCTTGGCGCGGATCACTGCGAGATATGCGTCCTCGGTGGTGTCGAGCTGCTTCGCGGCGGCGAGCTGCATCACCTCGCCTTCGGCGATCACGGCGGCGGCGGACGAAAGAATGTCGAGCGCGCGAAGACTGCCGACCTCGACCATCATCTTGAAGGCCTGGCCGAGCAGGAAGTCGCCGACGAGAACGGAAGCCTCGTTGCCCCAGACCATGCGCGCGGCGGCCTTGCCCCGGCGCAGTTCGCTCTCATCGACCACATCGTCATGCAGGAGCGTTGCGGTGTGCATGAATTCGACGCTCGCGGCGAGCTTGACGTGGCCCGCGCCTTCGTAACCCGTGAGTGCCGCGGTCGCGAGCGTCAGCATGGGTCGCAACCGCTTGCCGCCGGACGAGATAAGGTGGTTCGCAACCTCCGGGATCATGGTGACGTCGGAGCCGGTGCGGGACAGGATCATCGCATTGACCCGCTCCATGTCGGCGCGCACGAGGGCATTCAGCCGCTCGATCGAGGGCTCGTGCTGGGACCCGAAAGGTACGACGACCGCCACCGGAATTTTCTCCGACCCGCCCGAAAGAGCCTAGAAAGCACGGAACCTGCGGGCAAGGCCAGTTGTTAACGCCGCCGAAGTGACAGCCGTTGCATGTTTATCCCCGAAGAGCGGCTGCTTTGGCGCCAGGCCCTTTCCAGCTAAATTAGGAGCATGATCGTGACCAACCCGCGCGGCGCCACGGCGCCTGCGACAATCGAGCCGGCCCGCCTGCCCAGCAGTGCGCTCGCCGAGCGCCGGATCGCGGTGCTCGTGCCCTGCTACAACGAAGAAGTGGCAATCGCGAAGGTGGTCGAAGGATTCCGGCAGGCGCTGCCGAACGCCGTTATTCACGTCTACGACAACAATTCGAAGGACCGCACGGCCGAGGTCGCGCGCAATGCGGGCGCCGTGGTCGGCACGGAAATCCGGCAGGGCAAGGGCAATGTCGTGCGGCGCATGTTCGCCGACATCGATGCCGACATTTATATCATGGCCGACGGCGACGCGACCTATGACGCGCCGAGCGCGCCGAAGATGATCGAAAAGCTGATCGCGGAAAATCTCGACATGGTGGTGGGCACGCGTGTCGACCGCGAGATCGCCGCCTACCGCCGCGGGCACCGTTCGGGCAATGCGCTCTTTACCTGGTTCGTCGCCGGCATGTTCGGCAACGCGTTCACCGACATTCTTTCCGGCTATCGCGCCTTCTCGCGCCGTTTCGTGAAATCTTTCCCCGCGCTGTCGGGCGGCTTCGAGATCGAGACGGAGCTGACCATCCACGCGCTCGAACTCGGCATGCCGGTCGGGGAAGTGGAGACGCCCTATTTCACGCGGCCGGAGGGTTCGGCCTCGAAGCTCAACACCTGGCGCGACGGGCTGCGCATCTCGTGGATGATACAGCGGCTTTATCGCACCGAGCGGCCGCTCCAGTTCTTCGGCTTCGGCGCGCTCGTGCTCGCGGCATTGTCCATCGCCCTCGCGGTGCCGGTGATCGAAACTTATCTCGCCACCGGTCTCGTGCCGCGGCTGCCGACTGCGATCCTCGCCACCGGCATGATGCTCGCTGCAATTCTCTCGATGACCGCCGGCCTCGTGCTCGACACCGTGACGCGCGGACGGCGCGAGATGAAGCGGCTCGCTTATCTCGCGCATCGGGCGCCGTACCACGTCGAACGCCGTAGCGGCACATGACGGAACTGCTGCGCACGAACGACGCGGTGCTGATCACCGCCATCGAGGCACTGCTGAAGGGTGCCGGGATCGAGTGCATGATCGCCGACCGGCACATGAGCGTGCTGGAAGGATCCCTCGGCGTGTTGCCGCGGCGCGTGCTGGTGGCCGACGATGAAGCAGACAAGGCAAAGCGGTTGCTGACCGAGGCGGGGCTTGGACATGCCATCGCTTGAAACGCCGCGCTTTCCATTCGCGGTGACCGACGACGCCGTGCTCGGCGGGCGGCTGCAACTATTGCAGCCCGCGCGCGGGCATCGCGCGGGTCATGACGCGATCCTGCTCGCGGCCGCCGCGCCCAAATCGCAAACCGCCGTCGATCTCGGCAGCGGCATCGGCACGGCGGGGCTCGCGCTGCTCGCGCGCAACGCGGCACGGCATGTCACGTTCGTTGAGATCGACGAGGACCTCGCACGGCTCGCTGCAGTGAATGCGGAGCGCAACAAGTTCGCGGAGAAAACCGTCTCGGTGCGGGCCGACGTCGCAAAGCTCGCGCGCCGCGGCGGACCGCCGAAGCCGGCGGCGGGGAGCGCCGACCTCGTCATCATGAATCCGCCGTTCAACGATCCAGCGCAGCGCCGCCCCTCGCCCGACGCCGCGCGCAAGCGCGCGCACACCGCGCCCGAGAGCGACATTGCGTCGTGGATACAGGCCGGCGAGCGGCTCTTGCGTTCGAGCGGCCGCATCGTGCTCATTCATCGGCCGGAATCGATCATGGCAATCCTGGCCGCGCTCAACGGCCAGTTCGGTGGCGCGGAAGTGATTCCGATCCACCCCCATGCCGATGCCGCGGCGATCCGCGTGATCGTGCGGGCGCAGAAGGGCAAGCGCGGGCCGATGCTGCTGCAGCCGGGCTTTGTGCTCGCGGGCGACGACAGCCGCCCCACCCACCAGGCTGAGGCGGTGCTGCGCGGAGCGGCGGCGCTCGATTTGGCGTAAACTCCGCCTACATAGAGCGGTCAGCAGGAAGCGCGGGCACCCTGCCCGCGCCGATCACGGACAACTTCATGGCAAAGACCTTCATGCAGCGCCTCGCCGGGTTCATTCCACGGCGTTTCCGGCGCGACGCCGCGCTGGTGACCGTCGTGCGGCTCACCGGACCGATCGGCTTCTCGACACCGCTCACGCCCGGCATGACGCTCGCGTCGTCAGCAAAGACGCTCGAGCGCGCGTTCTCGGTCAAGCAGGCGAAAGCGGTCGCCATCATTATCAATTCGCCGGGCGGCTCGCCGGTGCAATCGCATCTCATCCATCAGCGCATCCGCTCGCTTGCCGATGAGCACAAGAAGAAAGTGCTCGTGTTCGTCGAGGACGTGGCGGCATCGGGCGGCTACATGATCGCGACGGCGGGCGACGAAATCTTCGTCGATCCCTCGTCCATCGCCGGCTCGATCGGCGTCGTGAGCGCGAGCTTCGGCTTCCATAAGCTGCTCGCCAAGATCGGCATCGACCGCCGCGTCTACACCGCGGGCGAAAAGAAGATGATGCTCGATCCGTTCCAGCCCGAAGACGCCGACGACGTGAAACGGTTAAAGGCGGCTCAAAAAGAAATTCATGCGCTATTCATTTCGCTTGTGAAAGAACGGCGCGGAAAAAAGCTCAAGGCGCCGGACAAGACGCTGTTCTCCGGCGAGTTCTGGACAGGGGCCGACTCCGAAAAGCTCGGCCTCGTGGACGGCATCGGCGAACTGCGCGGCACGCTCAGGTCGAAATATGGCAAGAACGTCATGATCAAGCTTATCTCGCCGCCGTCCGGCTGGTTCGGCCGCAAGGTTCCCGGCATCGGCCAGGAATTTGCGGGCGACTGGGCGGCCACGCTTATCTCCTCGCTTGAAGCGCGTTCGCTGTGGGCGCGCTATGGGTTGTAATCAACCGGTAATGTGGCCGTAAGGAGCCCCCAACATGCCGCCGGTTATCGTCTGGGCTATCGGCGCGATCTCCGCGCTCGCAGCAGCCAGGCTGTTTTCCACCTTGTCGCGCAAGGCGAACGCCGAACTCGACCAGTTCCGCCGCGACGGCGCCGTCGCGAAGCCGGTCGAGAAACTGGAACGCGATCCGAAGAGCGGTGTCTATCGGCCGCATCGGCGCTGAGGACGAAGAGCGATGCTGCAAAGGCTCGATACCGACAACCTGAAACGCACGACGCGCGGCTATTTCCGCCGCTCGCGCCGGCAGGTCGCGCTTGAAATCGCGGTGGTCGCCGGCGCATTCGCGATCATGGCCGCGCTCTATTTCGGGTCGAGCGGTAATCCGCAAGCGGCCGTGCGCACCGAGCCTATCGCCGTCGGCAGCATCGAGCGCACGGTAACGGCGCTCGCGAAGGTCCAGCCGAAGACGTTCGTCGATGTCGGCACGCAGGTGTCGGGACAGTTGCGCCAGGTGCATGTCGAGATCGGCGACGTGGTCGAGAAAGGCCAGTTGCTCGCCGAGATCGATCCGACCGTTTACCAGACGCGCGTGCTCGCGAACCGCGCGCAGGTCGAGAACCTGAAGGCGCAGCTTGCGCAATCCAAAGCACAGCTCGTACTCGATCGCGCGCGCGAGGAGCGCAGCCAGCAATTGCTCAAGACCAACGCGACGAGCAAGGACGCGGCGGAGGCCGCGAACGCGACGGTGCGGATTACCGAAGGCAAGATCGCGGCGCTCAAGGCGCAGATCGACCAGACGACCGCGACGCTCAGGGGCGACGAGGCCAATCTCGGCTACACGAAAATCCACGCGCCGATGGCCGGCACGGTCGTTCACCAGGTCGCCTATGAAGGCCAGACGGTGAATGCGAGCCAGTCGGCGCCGGTGATCGTGCGCATCGCCGATCTCGACACGATGACGGTGTGGGCGCAGGTGGCGGAGGCCGACATTCCGCGCATCAAGGCCGGCATGGACGCCTATTTCACGACGCTCGGCATGCCGGACAAAAAGCTCGAGGCGAAGGTCATGCAGGTGCTGCCGACGCCCGAAACGGTGAACGACGTCGTGCTCTATAACGTGCTGATCGACGTTCCGAACAAGGAACGTCTCCTGATGACCAATATGACGGCGCAGGTGTTCTTCGTGCTCGGGCGCGCGAAGGACGTGCCGGTCGTGCCGATGGCCGCGCTTCGCCCGGCGCCGCGCGGCGGCGACGACGCTTACGTGGCACGGGTGCAGAACGGCGACCGCGTCGAGACGCGGCGCGTGAAGATCGGGCTCTCCAGCCGCCAGCTCGCGGAAGTGAAGGAGGGCCTCAAGCTCGGCGAACGCGTCGTCATCGGCACGGCGGAGGCGCCGGCCGGACAGAAAGGCCCGAACGCGATCCGCTTCCGGGGCTTCTGAGCCGTGAACAAGCCGCAACGCGCGCAGGAGATCGTCGCAAGCAAAGCGGCGCCCGCGCTGCTCGAACTGCGCGACGTGCGCCGGCTCTATCCCAACGGCGACACGGTGGTGCGTGCGCTCGACGGCGTCTCGCTCACCATCGAAGCGGGCGAATTCGTCGCGATCATGGGCCCGTCGGGCTCGGGAAAATCGACGCTCATGAACATCCTCGGCTGCCTCGACCGGCCGACCGACGGCACCTATCGCGTCGCCGGGCACGACGTCTCCGGGCTTTCCCTCGACGAACTCGCAGCACTCCGTTGCCGTACTTTCGGCTTCGTCTTCCAGCGTTTCAACCTGCTGCCGCAGATCACGGCCGCCGAGAATGTCGAAATCCCCGCAATCTATGCCGGCCGCGGCAAGAGTGACCGCATCGAGCGCGCGCGCGAATTGCTGACGAGGCTCGGTCTCGGCGACCGCACGGACCACAAGCCGACTGAACTCTCGGGCGGTCAGCAGCAGCGCGTGTCGATCGCGCGTGCGCTCATGAACGAGGCGCAGGTGGTGCTCGCGGACGAGCCCACCGGCGCGCTCGACAGCCATTCCGGCGAGGAAGTGCTGAAGCTGCTCAAGGAGCTGAACGCAGGCGGGCGTACCGTGTTGCTGATCACCCACGATCCGGACGTCGCCGCGCACGCCAACCGCATCATCCGTATCGCCGACGGCAAGATCGTTGCCGACGAGCGCAGGGACGCCACCGTGCCCACGAGCGCGGTGCGCGCGGTATCGCTCGAAGCGCGCAACCGCCTGCTCCCTGATCTTATCGAAGCCGCGAAGATGGCCCTGCGCTCCATGCGTGCCAACATCTTCCGCACGGCGCTCACATTGCTCGGCGTCATCATCGGTGTCGCGGCGGTAGTCGCAATGCTTGCCATTGGCGACGGCAGCCGGCAGCAGGTGCTGGAGCGCATCTCCGCCATGGGAACGAACCTGCTTGTGGTGCGCCCCGGCGGAACGGGTGTGCGCACGACCGGCGACAATGTCAGTCTCGTGGAAGAAGACGCCAGCGCCATCGACGAGATCGGGAACGTTTCGATCGTTTCGCCCGAACGCTCGACTCGCTCGACCGTGCGCTTCGGCAATATCGACTACCAGACGCAGATTCAGGGCGCGTGGCCGGGATTCGTCACGGCGCGCGACTGGTCGCTCGCCGAGGGCAGCATGTTCTCGGAAGCGGATGTGAAGAGCTACGCGCCCGTGATCGTGCTCGGGCGTACGGTCGCGGACAATCTCTTCCCAAACGGCGAGAGCCCGGTCGGGAAATATGTGCTGGTCAAGAACGTGCCGTTCGAGGTTGCGGGCGTGTTGACCAGGAAGGGCGCGACACCGTGGGGGACTGATCAGGACGATATCGTGCTGATGCCGCTTTCGACCGGCTATATG
Source organism: Xanthobacteraceae bacterium (assembly GCA_025929595.1). Taxonomy (GTDB): domain Bacteria; phylum Pseudomonadota; class Alphaproteobacteria; order Rhizobiales; family Xanthobacteraceae; genus JAUSIF01. The sequence continues at coordinate 2,098 of JAICQA010000051.1, read as the reverse complement.
CGCATTTTCGGCCGCCGGTGGGTCAATTCAATCACCGTCTATGTCGAGGACGTGACGCGGGTGAGCGAAACGGAGGAAGCGATCAAGCAGAAGCTGATCGAGCGGCACAAGGCCGAGAACTTCCGCATCCGCAACACGGCGTCGATCCTGGAGACGGCGGTCGCGACGCAGCAGACGCTGACCATCCTGCTCGGCTCGGTGGCGGCGATCTCGCTCCTGGTCGGCGGCATCGGCGTCATGAACATCATGCTCGTGAGCGTGACCGAACGCACGCGCGAGATCGGCATACGCATGGCGACGGGCGCGCGCGCCGGCAACATCCTGCTGCAATTCAACACCGAAGCGATGGTGGTGTGCGGCATCGGCGGACTCGTCGGCGTGGCGCTCGGCATCGGCGTGGCGCTCGCCTGCAAATGGTTCGGGATGGCCATCGTTCTGTCGGCGCTGCCCGCGATGCTGGCTTTTTCCTGTGCGTTTCTCACCGGCCTCCTGTTCGGCTACCTGCCCGCGCGCAAGGCCGCGCGCATGGATCCCGTGGCCGCGCTGGCCTACGAGTAGTTTTGGCCGCTTGATCGCGGCGGGCTCCCTCCCTAAGGTCCGCCGCACTCGAGAACCGGCCGGTCCAGAACCTTTCGCTACATGAACGCTCCCGACAAATCGCTCGATGCTCTCAGCCCTGCGCGCTCGTTCCAGGGGCTAATCCTGACGCTCCAGAATTTCTGGGCGAAGCAGGGCTGCGTGATTTTGCAGCCCTACGACATGGAAGTCGGTGCGGGCACGTTTCACCCGGCGACAACGCTGCGCGCGCTCGGTCCGAAGCCGTGGAAGGCCGCCTACGTGCAGCCCTCGCGCCGCCCGAAGGACGGGCGCTATGGCGAAAACCCGAACCGGCTCCAGCACTACTACCAATACCAGGTGATCCTGAAGCCCTCGCCCGACGACATTCAGGACCTGTACCTGAAGTCGTTAGAGGCGATCGGCATCGATCGCGCGCTGCACGACATCCGTTTTGTCGAGGACGACTGGGAGAGTCCGACGCTCGGCGCGTGGGGGCTCGGCTGGGAATGCTGGTGCGACGGGATGGAAGTGTCGCAGTTCACCTACTTTCAGCAGGTGGCGGGCTTCGAATGCCGTCCCGTTTCGGGAGAACTCACCTACGGGCTCGAACGGCTCGCCATGTATGTGCAGGGTGTCGAAAACGTCTATGACCTCAATTTCAACGGCCGCGAGGGCGCGGAGAAAGTCACCTACGGCGACGTGTTTCTTCAGGCCGAGCAGGAATATTCGCGCTACAATTTCGAATATGCCGACACGGACATGCTGCTGCGTCATTTCAAGGACGCCGAGGAAGAGTGCAAGCGCCTGCTTTCACTCGGCGACAAGGGAGAAACGCATCTGCTGGCGCTGCCGGCCTACGACCAGTGCATCAAGGCAAGCCACATGTTCAATCTGCTCGATGCGCGCGGCGTTATCTCCGTGACCGAGCGGCAGAGCTTTATTCTGCGCGTGCGCGAGCTGGCGAAGGCTTGCGGCGCGGCGTGGCTGAAGACCGAAGGAGGACGCTAGGGACTCGGGCCGCGCATTCCTGTGAAACGGTTTCCGCTTTCGCGGCCCGCTCTGTGTTTCGTGCAAGCTTCAGTTAACCGTCGAAAATTTAATCCGCGTTGCCTGCGTATCTCAATTTTCAAGCCACATTTGATTGCGAGACTTCGCCCATGAACGCTCCAAAAACTTTGTTGCAGATGGCAGGCGCGAGCAATGAGCCCGCGCCACTCTCCGAATCCGTTGTCGTCATCATCGACGCGCAGAATGAATATGTCGAAGGCAGGCTGCCGCTTACGGGTGTCGATCCCGCGCTCGATCAGATCGCGCAGTTGCTTCAGGCCGCGCGCGCGGCAGGCGCGCCGGTCATCCATGTCGTGCATCGAGGTCGCGCGGGCGGACTGTTCGATCCGCTCGGCAAGATGTTTCAGATTCATCCCAAGGCGGCGCCGGCGGCGGGCGAGAAGATCATCGAGAAGGAATTACCGAACGCCTTCGCCAAGACCGCGCTCCACCTCGCCTTGCAGGCGACCGAGCGGAAGTCGCTCGTGCTCGC
>JAICQA010000465.1 GCA_025929595.1 Xanthobacteraceae bacterium | reverse complement strand
GTACATCGGCCGCGGTGCCTGAACGCCGGGAGGTGGCGCGCCGCCGGGAATATTTTGCGGCGGCACCGGTTGCGCTCCGGCAGCACCCAGCAGCGCCACGAGCGAGGCGGCGGCAAGGCTGGCAATGCCAGCAAGGCGAGGGACGTTCATCTGCAGTTCGATTCCCTAGGGCAGGGCCAGAAGCAGCCCAAGAAACATGTCTTTTTGTGGGGCAAACGGCCCCCGTACTCAAGCCGCGTCCGGCTGGGCCTCGGGTGCGGCGGTCTGGAAGGCAGGATGAGCCTGCGCGGCGGCGTCCACTGCCAGGACACGCGGGAACTCGTCCAGCGGCACCTTGTAGCGCCGGGCGTTATAGACCTGCGGCACGATGCAGACGTCCGCGAGCGTGATCCCGCTGCCGAAGGCAAACGGCGCCGGCGCGATCAGCTGCTCGATCGCCGCAAACCCCTCGTGGATCCAGTGCGGCGTCCATTCCGTATCGAGCGCCTGTTCGCTCGCGCCGAACATGGACGCGAGCACGCCGCGCACGCCGGTATTGTTGAGCGGATGGATATCGCTACCGACGATCTGCGACACGGCCTGCACCCGCGCCCGCTCCAGCGGATCGGCCGGGATGAGGCGCGGCTCCGGATAGGCCGCGTCGAGATATTCGATGATGGCGAGCGATTGGATGAGCCGCGTGCCGTCGTCGAGCTCCAGCGTCGGCAGCCGCATCTGCGGATTGATGCGGCGGTAGCTGTCACTGCGGTGCGACTGGTCGCGCATCGGCACCGAGACCGTCTCGTAAGGGAGTCCCTTGAGCGCTAACGCGATCCGCACCCGGTAGGAGGCGGACGAGCGGAAGAACGAATAGAGCCTCATCGAAGGTGTTCCTGAACTGTGGAAGGCGTCCGTTAGCACGTCGCGGAGGCGGGCGAACGGCCTAGCCGTTTGCCTGTGGGCATCGCCTGGGCGGACCCTTCAAAGCGGCACGGCATCTGCTACTTTAGTCTAACGGCGCTCGTCATGGGCGGCCAACAGGGGGATGAAATGTCCATCAACAAGTCGCGTCTCTACATTCCGGCTCTCGGCGGGCTCTACGAGTCGCTCTGGGACATCGTTTGGCTGCTGCTGCGTCTCGCGGCGGGCCTGATCGTCGTGCCGCACGGCATGCAGAAGCTGTTCGGCATGTTCGGGGGCGGCGGATTGACCGGCACGGCCGCCTTCTTCGACAAGATCGGCTATTCGCCCGGCTCCGTCGTGGCGCCGGTCGTCGGCTCCGTCGAGTTCTTCGGAGGTCTGCTGGTCGCCATCGGCCTCTTCACGCGCCCGGCCGCCGCGCTACTGGTCATCCACTTTCTGTTCGTCACGCACTTCCACCTGGCGCGCGGGTTCTTCAATCCCGGCATCGAATTCCCGCTCCTGTGGCTCACGGTCTTCATCTTCTTCATGATCCGCGGCGGCGGGCCGCTGTCGGTCGATTCGAGGATGAGCAAGGAATTCTGAGCCCGACGTAAATCGGCGCGCGTCTCCGGGCGCGCGCCGTTGCGTATCGGGTTCCATCCCGCCACGTTATCGCCGACTTGCGGGTTCACCGCTGATCCGGCCCGGTGTTGGGGGCCGGAACTTCCATGAACTCGCTAGCAGTGCGGCTGATCGCGCTCTTCTTTTTGTCTGCCGTCTGCGCGGGCTGCGCCGGCACGGC
>JAICQA010000170.1 GCA_025929595.1 Xanthobacteraceae bacterium | reverse complement strand
TTTTCGAGCAGTTCCGGCACCTGCGCGGGCCAGTCGTAGAAATCGGAGCGCACGAGCCCGCTCGAGCCACGCGTCTTCTTGACGATGGCGATCTCGGGCCGCTCCTCGAAGAACGCGTCGGCAAGACCTTGGGCAAGCTGATCGGCGAGCGAGTCGCCGAGCACCACGACGTAATATTCGGCCTGCGTCGCGCGGTGCTTGTCGGCGGCCTCCGCCGATCCGTAGATCGTGCCGCCCTCGGGCTCCGCCGGCTCCGCCTGCCGGCGCGGCAATTGCTCGCGCGGATAGGCGGGTGGCCGCGGCGGACGTCGCCGCATCTGCGGCCCGAACGGATCGCGCAGGAAGAAGAACCCGCCGTCGAATTGCGCGGCCGCAGGCGGCGTGGAGACCGCGAGCGTGAGCACCGCGATGACGGCGGCCACAAACGCGAGCATGAAGCGCGGCATGTGCATGGGCGGAACGGACCGGAGTCCGGCTCTACGACCCGCTAGCGATGACCGAATTTCCGGGCCAATTCAAGGCTCTGGAGAAACGCGCAATGCGCCTCATGGTTCGAGGCGCCTTGAGGCCTTTTCGTTAACGCCCGCGTCGCAATTGTTCGAGCAATCGGCTGTTCGGGAACCCGTCCGGCGCAAAGCCCGCACGCGCCTGATAGTCGCGCACTGCGGCACGCGTGTCGGGGCCGAGCTTGCCGTCCGGCTGCCCGCGATAAAGGCCGAGCGCGGAGAGCCGCTCCTGCATCTCGAAACGCTCACTGCGCGACAGCGGCAGTTGATCGCGCGGCCAGGCTTGCACGAAGGCGCCGCCGCCGCGGATGCGGTCCGCGAGGTGCCCGACCGCGAGCGCGTAGGCTTCCGACGGATTATACTTCATGATCGAATTGAAATTGCCGATCACCAGAAACGCCGGCCCCTGTGCGCCCGCCGGCAGCATCAGGCTCGCTATGTCGCCGTGGCGCGGAAAGCCCTGTCCGCCGACGCGCCGCACGCCGAGCGATTCCCACTGCCGTATCGACTTGCGGATCGAGCGGTCGGCGAGCAGGAAGTTGAAATTCTCCGGCAGCGCCACCTCGTAGCCCCAGCTCGCGCCCGTGTGCCAGTCATTGCGATGTAGCATGTTGGCGGTCGAGCCGAGCGCATCGGCGACCGAGCCGATGATGTTGCGCCGCCCGTCGCCGTCGAAATCGACGGCATGCCGCCGGAAAGCCGTCGGCATGAATTGCGTCTGCCCGAACGCACCGGCCCACGAGCCGTTGAATTCGGAGGCAGCGATGTCGCCGCGCTGCACGATCTCGAGTGCATTCACGAATTCGTCGCGGAAATAATCCTGCCGCCTGCCGACACAGGCGAGCGTCGCGGTCGAGCGCAGCACGGAACGGTCGCCCATCGCCGTGCCGAAATTCGATTCGACGCCCCAGATGGCGGCGACGACGTAGCGATCGACGCCGAACTGCCGCTCGACGCGCTCAAGCGCTGCCGCGTGTCTCGTTGCCATCTCGCGGCCGGCGGCGATGCGCTTGTCGCTGACGAGCGTTTCCAGATACTCCCACACCGGTTTTGAGAATTCCGGCTGATATTCGAGCTTCTCCATGATGGAGAGATCGGGCTCGAGCCCGCGTGTCACCGCGTCGAAGGTCGCGCGCGAGACGCCGCGTCTTGAAGCCTGCGGCCACAGCGAGCCGAGACATCGCTGGAAATTGCGCGCCGCCGCTTCGATCGCTTGCGGCTGCATGGCGGGATGGCTCGGCGCCTCGGGCGCGAAATGCGGTTGCGGCGCGGTCGCGGCGAATTGCGGAACCGAGGAGGTCGGCATTGCTCCCTCACCGCTCAGGCTCTCACCTGCACAGCCGATGATGAAGGGAATGAATGCGCAAGCCGAAAGCGCGCCGGCGCGCCGCGTGAAACGCAAAACCATGTCGTCCCGTCCTCTTGGTCCCGCGCCCAGCGTCAGGGAAGCGGCTTAACAAATCCCTGCACCGCCGCAAGAGGGCGCTAGCGCTGGAGCCGCAGGCCCAGCATCACGATATTGGCGCTGTAGTCGCCGCCCGGAACCGTGGAGCGCAGGCGCTCGTGGCGGAACTCTCCCTTGAGCGCGGCGTAGCGGTTGAAATAGTAGGTCAGGCCCGCGAGCAGCCCGAGCCGGTCGTCCTGACGGCTGGTACCGACATAATCGTCGATCCCGTAGCTCCCACCGACCGTGCCGATCAGCCAGCGCCGGAACGCGTGATCGACCGTGATACTTGCCTGCCGGTGAAAGACGCCGGAGGCGCCCGCGAGCGTCGTCTCGCCGATTTCCGAATTGGCCTTCAACGTCACTGTGGTGAGACCCGTCGCGCGCCAGATCAGCGACGCGTCGACGACCAGACCGGAGATGTTCTCGAGCGTCGGGTCTTCATATTTGCGCCAGGCATAGCCGGCGGACGCCTCGCCGCTCAGCCTGCGCTCACGGGCGAACTCCGCGCCCGCCCGCACCCGCATGCCGTCGGAGCCGCGTCGCACGCCGGTGAAATCCGTCTCATGGTCGTAAACGCGGCGGTCGACCGCCACTTCGGCGAACGGCTTGAAGTCCGGCGTGCTCTCGTAGCTGCCGCGCAACGCCGCGCCGTAGCTCGTGTAGTCGCGGTCGGACAGGTCGAGCGTCGCGCCGGACAGAAGCTCGGCGTCCTGGTGCGTCGAACGTTCGATGAGGCCGCGCAGGCCGAGTTCGACCCGGTTGAAACGCTGCACGTAGCCCGCGCTTCCTTCGAACGTGTAGATGTTGGGCGGGCGCTTCGCGGACGTGACCGCGTCGGGCGAGCCGGCGGCGTCGGTGGTGAGCGCCGCGCGCCCCTCCAACTCGATCCGGCTCACCGACGTGACATCGATGCGCCCGCGCAGCTTCGCTTCCGCCTCCGGCCGGTCGTTGCCCGGCACCTCGAAATAGTCGGTGTACGCGCCACGCAGTTCGCCCGAGAGCGAATGCCGCGACCAGTTCGACTCCCCCTCGAGCTTGCCCTCGGTCTTCATGAAGGTGGATGGCAGCTTGCCGCTGTTCACGCGGAACGGATTGTCGTCGTAGCCGCCATAGACTTCGAGGCTCGGCCTGAGCGTGAAGCTGCCCGCGCGCACGCCGACCGGCGCGAAGGGCTCTTCCTCCGGCGCACGCGGCACCGCGCGCGGCCGCACCGCGCCCGTGACATCGTCCCGCTCGATCGTCTGCCGCACGCGCGCTGAGAGATTATTCGTCGGCGCGCTTGCCGCCGCCGGTTGCTTCGCGTTCTTCGCGACGGTCGCGCTCGCGCTTTTCGCGGGCACATTCGTCGACACGAAACCCGTGTCGCCCGCGCCCGAACCCGGCGGCGAATGAAACGGCGGCTGCCGTTGCGCCGTTCGTACGGATTTCTGTGCCGTCTGTCCGAGCGTCGGCCGCAATTCAAATTCGTCGAGCGGCGATTGCGCCTGCACGCCCGCCGCCGAGACGGCCGCCAATAGCGCAAGGCCCGCGCGGGCGGGCATGGAGCGTGGAAGGCGCGGCAAAGGCTCTTTCTCTCGCGCTTTTTCTGGTTAACGAACCTAAAACGCGTATGGTTAATGGTTCCTTGTCCCCAGCCCTTGGCTCGCGTCTGCGGCGGCGGCCATGCTAGGAAACAGGCGGGTGAGGGAGTTCTGCGTGGTCAGCCCGAAAAGCCGAAAAACCGAAGGAAATCAGCCGCAACAGGCCGAAGAGGCCGTGCGTTCGGCTCTGAACACGCTTGAGACGGAAGCGGCAGGCCTCGTCGCGCTTTCGGCTGCCATCGCGGACGGGCTGGGTAAGCCCTTCGCCGCCGCCATCGACCAGATCCGCTCCGTGTCGGGCCGCGTGATCGTGACCGGCATGGGCAAGAGCGGCCATGTCGGCCGCAAGATCGCGGCCACGCTCGCCTCCACCGGCACGCCCGCCTATTTCGTCCATCCCGGCGAAGCGAGCCACGGCGACCTCGGCGTCATCTCCAAGGACGATGTCATCATCGCCCTCTCCTGGTCGGGTGAAACCGCCGAGCTGCGCGATCTCACGGATTACGCCAAGCGCTTCCGCGTCGCGTTGATCGCGGTCACCGCCAGCGCGGAGTCGACGCTCGCGCGCGCCGCCGACATCGCGCTCGTCCTGCCGGCCGCGAAGGAAGCCTGCCCGCTCGGCCTCGCGCCCACCACGTCGACACTGATGCAGCTCGCGCTTGGCGACGCGCTCGCCGTCGCGCTGTTCGAGAGCCGCGGCTTCACCGCGCTGCAATTCAAGGAATTCCATCCCGGCGGCAAGCTCGGCGCGAGCCTGACGTTCGTACGCGATATCATGCATGAGGGCGCTTCGATGCCGCTCGTGACAACCGGCACGCGCATGAGCGCGGCGCTCGTGGAGATGACCGGCAAGGGCTTCGGCTGTGTCGGCGTCACGGATGCAAACGGAGCACTTGCAGGGATCGTCACCGACGGCGACCTGCGCCGTCACATGCGCGACGACTTGCTCTCAAGTCCTGTCGACGCCGTGATGACGAAGAATCCGCGCGCCGTGCGCCCCGACCAGCTCGCGGCTGAGGCGCTGGAAATCCTGAACTCGCGCAAGGTGACGGCGCTGTTCGTCGTCGAGAACGCGAAACCGGTCGGCCTCGTGCACGTGCACGACCTGCTCAGGATCGGGGTGGCGTAGCTTCGCCTTCGTCATTCCGGGACGGCGCCAACGGGTCCGCGCGAAGCGCGGCCCGATGACAGGCTCCGCGCCGGGCCCGGAATCCAAGCGGCTCATCCATTCTTGCTGACTCACTTTGGATTCCGGGCTCGCGCTCGCTTCGCTCGCGCGCCCCCGAATGACCAAACTCAAATCCAGCCCCTCAGCTCCCGCTCCACGACCGAACGGATCGCGGCCATTCCGCCGTCGGAATCGTTGAGGCACGGAATGGCGCGGAAGTTCTTGCCGCCCGCCTGATGAAAATATTCGGCATTCTCGCCGGCGATCTCTTCCAGCGTTTCCAGACAATCCGCGGCAAAACCGGGCGTCACGACGGCGAGGTTCTTTATTCCGCCGGCCGCCAAAGCCTTCACCGTCTCGTCGGTATAGGGCTTGATCCATTCCGCTCGTCCGAAGCGCGACTGAAAGGTCATGCGCAATTGGTCCTCGTCCATGCCGAGCCGCGCGCGCAGGAGCCGCGTGGTCTCCGCGCAATGCGCGGGGTAAGGATCGCCCTTGTCGGCATAGTCCTGCGGGATACCGTGATAGGAGGCGATGATTGCGTCGGGCTTCCACGGCAGCGCCGCGAGATCGCGCTCGATCGAAGCGGCGAGCGCGTCGATATAGGCCGGATCGTCGTAATAGGGCGCCGCGATCCGGATCGCCGGTTGCCACCGCATTTGCTTCAATGCGTCGAACACCTTGTCGGCAACCGTCGCCGTCGTCGCCGCCGCATATTGCGGATAAAGCGGAACGACGAGGATGCGTTCGCAGCCGGATTTTTGCATTGCCTCAAGCCGCGACGGGATCGACGGGTTGCCGTAGCGCATCGCCCAATCGACCAGCACGCGTGACTCGTCTGCATAGCTCGCCGCGAGTTTCTCCGCCTGCGATCGCGTGATCGTCCGGAGCGGGCTTTCGTTGCGCTCCCTGTTCCAGATCTTGTCGTAGTCGCGGCCCTTCGCCTGCGGACGGCGCGTGAGAATGATGAAGTTCAGAACGAACCACCACAGCACGCGATTGGTCTCGATCACGCGCCGGTCGGACAGGAATTCCTTGAGATACCGCCGCATAGACCAATAGTCGGTCGCGTCCGGCGTGCCGAGATTGACGAGGAGGACGCCGATCTTGCCGGCGGCGGTGTCTTTCATGCGCCGTCTATGGAACGCGGGTTCACGCCGGTCAATCGCGCTATTTGAAGCTGCGCGCGTCCTCGATCACCTTGCCGTCGTTCGGCAGCGCGCCGGGTGCGACCAGCTCCACCTTGCCCTTGAGCTTGGTGATCGCCTGCACGGACTCGGCGAGCTTTTCCGCGAGCGAGAAGTTCTGCGCCGCCGCCTCGGCCTTGAGCGTCATGGCGTCGGTCTCGCCCTCGCGTGTCACCACGAGCCGCAGCCGCGCGAGTTCGGGATGGCGCCTGGCGATCTCGGCGATCTGCTCCGGCCGCACGAACATGCCTTTG
>JAICQA010000069.1 GCA_025929595.1 Xanthobacteraceae bacterium | reverse complement strand
ATCGACGACCCAGACATTGCTGGCGTCCTTGCCGGGGACTTCGCCGCGCTCTTCCATCAGGAAGCTGAAATCCTTGCGCGCCTTGGAAAGCTCCGCGTGCAGGATTTCTTCCGCACGCCGGTCGGCGGCGGAAACGAAATTGGCCGGACCCTTGAGCGAGACCTGAAGATTCTCCACTTCACCGAAGTCGCGCAGGAGCGTGCGGCCCGCCTTGCGGGCAGCCTGCTCCATGACGGTGACGATGGGGGAGCGGATCATACAGCGATTACTTTACTTCACCTCTCCCCGTAGGCGGGTAGAGGGAAAATTATTCGGCCCTGCGAACGTACGTCATCTCGTTCGTATCGACCACAATCTTCTCGCCGGTGGTGATGACGGGCGGCACCATCACGCGCAGGCCGGTCTCGAGTTTTGCGGGCTTATAGGACGAAGACGCGGTCTGCCCCTTCACGACGGCGTCGGCCTCGACGATCTCGAGCGTCACCTGCGTGGGAAGCTGAATGCCGATCGGTCGTTCGTCGTGCATTTCGAGCAGCACCTTCATGCCGTCCTGCAGGAAGGCGGCGCGTTCGCCGACGAATTCGTCGTTCAAATTGATCTGGTCGTAGGTTTCCAAATTCATGAACACGAGGCTCTCGCCCTCGCGATAGAGATACTGGAAGTCCTTCGTTTCGACGCGCGCTTGTTCGACGCGCTCGTCCGAGCCGAAGCGGTTATTCAGCTTGCGTCCGTCGATCAGGTTCTTGAGCTCGACCTGGTTGTAGGCCGGGCCCTTGCCCGGTTTCACCGCCATGGATTTCACGGCCACCCACAGGCCACCGTCATACTCGATGACCATGCCGGGTCGGATTTCGTTGCCGTTGACCTTCATTGGATGACCTTCATATGGAGCGCACGTGCGGCGGCGCGTTGAGGTGCCAGCCGGCGCGGGGTGGCGTCAAGAGCGGTCTTCGCCGGGGCCCTTTAACCAATGCTGGAGGCGCTTGGTGAGCGCCTCCTTGCTCTTTGGCGCCAGCATGTCGCACACCCGGTCGAGATCGGGGTCCGAAACGGAGCGGGCGCGGGCGAGCGTATGCCACGCGCAGGCATCGACGGAGTTTTGCGGGGCGCCGCGGCCGGTCGAAAGAATGCGGGCGTAGCGGTTCTGCGCCACCGGGTTGCCGCGCATCGCCGCCTCCCGGAAGAGGGCGGCGGCGCGGGTCTCGTCCTTCTCGATGCCGTCGCCATTGAATAGCACGATGGCGAATTCGGTCATCGCGGGCACATGATTCAGTTTGGCCGCGCGTTCGAGCCAGCGCGCCGCCTGAGTCGGGTCCTTCTGAATGCCGTCGCCGTCGCGATAGAGGATCGCGAGTGCGTGCTGGGCGTCGGCTAGGTCCTGCTCGGCGGCCACGCGGAACCATCGCAGGGCGGCCGTCACGTCGCGCGGCAGCGCTTCGCCTTCGAGGTAGAGCAGCGCGAGATTATAAGCCGCCTCGGGATGCCCCATGTCGGCGGCGGCGCGGAAACGCTGCGCGGCTTCCTTGCGGTTGCGTTCGACACCGCGGCCTTCGAGATAGTGAATGCCGAGCGCGTAGATCGCGGCGCGGTCGCCGGCTTCCGCCGCGAGCTTGTACCAATGGACCGCGCGCGCCTCATCGCGCTTCACGCCGAGGCCGTTCGCGAGCAATTCGGCGACGAGCGTCATGGCCTTGGGGTCTTTCGTCGCCTCGATGCGGCGCGTGGCTTCCGCGTAGGCGGTGAGATACTCGCCGCGCTGAAACGCGCCGAAGGCGAGATCGGGCGTGGGCTCCTGCTGCTTCGGGGGTTCCGTCTGCTTCTCTTGCGCGACCGCAGGCGCGGCCGCCGCCAACAGCGCGAGCAGGTGCGCCGCGCAGGCGACATTCATGGCGTGGGCTCCGCGACGGCGAGATGGACCATGGCGGCGGCGAGGGCGCGCGCGTGACCTTCCGGTGCATTCCACACGGCTTCCTCGCCGAGCGCGATGAAGTCGGCGCCCGCGGCGACCAGGTCTTCCATCTCGTCAAGTTTTCCGGCGTATGCGACGCAGGGAATCACGAACAACTCCGCCCACCATTCGAGACGCTCGACAATCGCCGGCAGGCCGGGACGGCGGCCGCTCGCGTCAGGCTCGCCGAACAGCACATAGTCGGCGCCGTTCTCGGCTGCGATCATCGCGTCGTGCCGGCTTTGCAGGCGGCCCGCGCCGATGGTGCGTTCGTTGCGCAGCGCGCCGCGCGCGGCCGAGACGAGATCACTGCCATGCAGATGCACACCGTCTGCGGCGGTCTTGGAAACAAGGTTCGCGTGACCGTCGAGCATGATGATCGGGCCAGCGGGCGGCGGGAGCGCGACGACGATTTCACGCACGCGCTTGATTTGCGTTGCGTCGTCGCCCGGCGCGAGGCGCAGGATCACCGCCGCGACGTCAGCCGCGCTGCATGCGCTTGCGAGCTGCTGCGCGAAGCGCGCCGCGTCGTCCACCGGCGGGGTGACGAGCACGATGCGCGGTTTGGCCGAAGGCTTCATGCATCGTCCGATGCCGCGCGATGGCGGCAAAACCGGGGCTTGCGGGTCAGGCGGCCTTCTTTTCGAGATCGGCCTTCCACTGGCCGAGCGATGCCAGGCCGTTCATCCTAGCGCGGTGGGAGAAGGCGCGCTGCGCATTCGCGACGTTCTCGGTCTTGCCCGCCCATGCCTTCTGCGGCGCGGCCTGCAAGGCCCGGCCATAGGAGAAGGTGAGCTTCCACGGCAGGCCGCCAATCCTGTTCATGGCGTCGAGATGCGCGGTCGCTTCCTCGTCCGACTGGCCGCCGGATAGAAAGGCAATGCCGGGGACAGAGCCCGGCACGCAGTCCTTGAGCAACTTCACCGTGCGCTCGGCGACTTCCTGCACGGAAGCCTTCTTCGCGCTCTTCTTGCCGGAGATGGCCATGTTGGGCTTCAGCACCATGCCTTCGAGCGCGACGCGCTGATAGTAGAGCTGCTGGAACGTTTCCTTCAGCATGAACTCGGTGATTTCGGCGCAGCGGTCGATGTCGTGGTCGCCGTCCATCAGGACTTCGGGTTCGACGATCGGCACGATCTGCGCGGCCTGGCAAAGTGCTGCGTAGCGCGCGAGCGCGTGCGCGTTGGTGCTGATCGCGGTGAAGCTCGGGATGCCGGGGCCGATGTCGATCACAGCGCGCCACTTCGCGAAGCGCGCACCCTGCTCGTAATACTTCGCCAGACGGTCCGCGAGCTTGTCGAGGCCGATGGTGATGAGTTCGCCGGGACAATTCGGCAGCGGCTTCGTGCCTTCGTCCACTTTGATGCCGGGGATGGCGCCCGACTGCTTGATGACCTCGACCAGCGGCGTGCCGTCCCTAGCCTTCTGCCAGATCGTCTCGTCGTAGAGGATGACACCCGAGATGTGGTTCTTCATGGCGTCGTTCGAGCGGAACATCAGCTCGCGATAGTCGCGGCGATTGTCCTCGGTCGACTCCACGCCGATCGTGTCGAAGCGCTTCTTGATGGTGCCGGAACTCTCGTCGGCGGCCAGGATGCCCTTGCCGGGCGCGACCATCGCCTGGGCAACCTTGTTCAGCTCAGCGAGATTCATCGACGTCTCCCAACTTCAGAATTTATTGATCCGGTTTTTCTTCCGCTCGTCCCGCGAAAGCCGGGACCCAGTTTCTGGATTCCCGCTTGCGCGGGAATGAGCGGATTAGTGCAACTGTTTCAGGCCTATTTTAGCCTCAGGACCTCGACGCCCGGAAGCGCCTTGCCCTCGAGCCATTCGAGAAAAGCGCCACCGGCTGTGGACACGTAGCTGAAGCGGTCGGCCGCACCGGCGTGGTTCAGGGCCGCGACCGTATCGCCGCCGCCCGCTACCGAGACAAGCTTGCCGGCGGCCGTCAGTTCCGCGGCAGCTTCGGCCACCTTGATCGTTCCAAGGTCGAAGGGCTCCATCTCGAAGGCCCCGAAGGGACCGTTCCACACCAGCGTCTTGCAGCGAGCGAGGGTTGAGACGACCTGCTCGGCCGACTGGGGGCCGATGTCGAGGATCATGTCTTCAGCGCCGACGGCGTCCACGGACACGACGCGCGAGGGCGCGTTCGCTTCAAATTTCTGTGCAACGACCGCGTCGACGGGAAGAACGATCTCGCAACTCTTGCCCCCGGCGTCGGCGAGGATCTTGCGGGCGGTGTCGAGCATGTCGGTTTCGGCCAGCGACTTGCCGACCGTCTTGCCCTGCGCTGCAAGGAACGTGTTCGCCATGGCGCCGCCGATAATGAGGAAATCGACTTTCGCGAGAAGGTTGCCGAGCAGCTCCAGTTTCGTCGAAATCTTCGCGCCGCCGACGATGGCGGCGACCGGACGTTCGGGCGTTTCCAGCACGCGCGTGAGCGCGTCGAGTTCCTTTTGCAGCGAGCGGCCGGCAAACGAGGGGAGCTTGTGCGCGATGCCTTCGGTCGAAGCGTGCGCGCGGTGCGACACCGAGAAAGCGTCGTTCACGTAGAGGTCGCCGAGCCTGGCGAGCGCCTCCACGAAGTCGGGCGCATTTTTTTCTTCACCGGCATGGAAGCGGGTATTCTCCAGGACCAGCACGTCGCCGGGCTTCATCGCGGCGATCGCTTTCTCGGCATCTGTGCCGATGGTATCGGGCGCGAAGGTAACGGGCTTGCCGACCGCGTCGGCGAGGGCCGCGATCACCTGATTGAGCGACTGTTTGGTGTCGCGGCCTTTGGGGCGGCCGAAATGCGACAGCAGGATCGCCTTGCCGCCCTTGTCTGATACTTCGCGAATGGTGGGTGTGGCCGCGCGCAGGCGCGTGTCGTCGCTCACTGCGCCATCTTCCATCGGCACATTGAGATCGACGCGGATCAGGACGCGCCTGTTCCTGACGTCGGCCTGATCGAGAGTGCGGAAGCTCATGCCTGTTATTTCCGCGTCATGCCCGCCTTGTGCCGGGCATCCACGTCTTAAATCCATTGCCCCGCAGCAAAGACGTGGATGGCCGGGACAAGCCCGGCTATGACGAAAACTGTTTAGCCCAACTTCCCCATCGCCGCCGCTGTGTCGGCCATACGGCAAGAGAAGCCCCACTCATTATCGTACCAGGCGACGATGCGGACGAAGGTGCCGCCGATCACCTTGGTCTGGTCGACCGCGAAGGTCGCCGAATGCGGGTCGTGATTGAGATCGGATGAAACCAGCGGTTCCTTGGTCCAGGTCACGATGCCTTCGAGACGGTTGGATTTCGCCGCGGCTTTGATCGCCTCATTCACTTCGTCGACCGTCGTGGCGCGCTTGGCGTGGAACTTGAAATCGACCAGCGAGACGTTCGGCGTCGGCACGCGCATGGACGAGCCGTCGAGCTTGCCAGAAAGCTCCGGCAGCACGAGGCCGATGGCTTTGGCGGCGCCCGTCGAAGTCGGGATGATGTTCAGGGCCGCGGCGCGCGCGCGATAAAGGTCCTTGTGCAGCGTGTCGAGCGTCGGCTGGTCGCCGGTGTAGGAATGAATCGTGGTCATGAAACCCGACTCGATGCCAAACGCCTCGTTCATGATCTTCGCCATCGGCGCGAGACAATTCGTCGTGCATGAGCCGTTGGAGACGACCGTATGCTCCCTGGCGAGCTTGTCGTCGTTGATGCCGTAAACGACCGTGAGGTCCGTGCCATCGGCGGGCGCGGAGATCAGCACGCGCTTGGCGCCGGCCTTGAGATGTGCGGCCGCTTTCTCCTTCGACGTGAAGATGCCGGTGCTCTCCAGCGCGATGTCGACGCCAAGGTCCTTGTGCGGAAGCTGTGCCGGATCCTTGATCGCGGTGACCTTGATCGGCCCGCGGCCGACGTTGATGGTGTCGCCGTTCACTTTTACTTCGTGGGGGAAGCGGCCATGCACGGAGTCGTAGCGGAGCAGGTGCGCGTTGGTCTCGACCGGTCCGAGGTCGTTGATCGCCACCACTTCGATGTCCTTGCGGCCGGACTCCACGATGGCGCGCAGTATATTGCGCCCGATGCGTCCGAAACCGTTGATCGCCACGCGCACGGCCATGATCGTTCGTCTCCCGAATTGCGGGTTTCCTTTTAGACGCCAATCGCCGCGCTGTCAGCGGGCGACGTCAGGAACGGGCGGCAGTCTTGACGCCGGCAGCCGCGGCTTCTCGTCCCAAGGCTTTAAGGGTGGCGGCTACAACCGCCTCGGCGGTGATGCCGAAGTGCTTGTAGACGTCCTTGGCGGGTGCGCTCGCCCCGAAGCCCTTCATGCCGACGAAAACGCCGTCGGTGCCGATCAGTTCGTCCCAGCCGAGGCGGATCGCGGCCTCGACCGCGACATTCGCGGGCGCATTGCCGACGGTCAGGCGGCGGTAGCTCTCGGGCTGCGCGCGGAACAGTTCGAAGGAGGGGACGGACACGACGCGCGTGGGCACGCCCTGCTTTTCGAGCGCGGCCTGGGCGGCAATCGCCAGCGACACCTCGGAGCCCGAAGCAAAGATCGAGACCTGCGCCTTCTCGCTTGCGGGCGACAGCTCATAGGCGCCGCGCGCGGAGACGTTCTCCTCGACGTAGCGCTTGCGGAGCGCCGGGAGGTTCTGGCGCGTCAGCGCCAGCACGCTCGGGCCGCCGTCGGCTTCCAGCGCACACTGCCAGCACTCGGCGGTCTCGGTGAGGTCTGCCGGGCGGAAGACGCGCATGTTCGGGATCGCACGAAGTGCTGCGAGATGCTCGACCGGCTGGTGCGTCGGGCCGTCCTCGCCGACGCCGATGGAGTCGTGCGTGAAGACGTGCACGACGCGCTGGCCCATGATCGCAGCGAGACGCAGTGACGGGCGGCAATAGTCGGCGAAGACGAGGAACGTGCCGGAATAGGGAATGAGGCCGCCATGCAGCGCGATGCCGTTCATCGCCGCCGCCATGCCGTGCTCGCGGATGCCGTAATGGACGAAGCGGCCGGAGAAATCGCCGGGCGCGATCGGTTGCATGGCTTTTGTTTTGGTGTTGTTCGAGGGCGTGAGGTCGGCCGAACCGCCGAGCATTTCGGGCAGCGCTTCCACCAGCGCTTCGAGCGAAATCTCCGACGCCTTGCGGGTTGCGACTTCCTCGGGCTTCGTGCTCGCGGCTTCTTTCACCGTGCGGATGGTGGCGGCGAGGTTTGAAGGCAGCTTGCCGTTCATGCGGCGCGCGAACTCTTCGCGCTTCGCGCCATCGAGCTTCGCGAGGCGCTCGCTCCACGCTTTGCGCGCAGACGCGCCGCGCGCGCCCGCCTTGCGCCAGAGATCGAGGACATTCGCGGGCACTTCGAAAGCCGCGTGGCCCCAGGCGAGCTTTTCGCGCGCGCCCTTGATTTCGTCGGCGCCGAGCGGCGAGCCGTGGCACTTCTCGCTGTTCGCCTTCGTCGGCGCGCCGTAGCCGATCTGCGTCTTGCAGGCGATCAGCGTCGGGCGGTCGGATTGCCGCGCGGCTTCGATCGCCTTCGCGATTGCTTCGGAGTCGTGGCCGTCGATGCGCACCGCATTCCAGCCCGACGCCTTCACGCGCGCGACCTGGTCGGTGGAGTCGGAGAGCGAAATCTTGCCGTCGATGGTGATGCCGTTGTCGTCGAACAGGACGATCAGCTTGTTCAGCCTCAGATGGCCGGCGAGCGCGATCGCCTCCTGACTGATGCCTTCCATCAGGTCGCCGTCGGAGGCGAGTACATAGGTAAAGTGATCGACCACGTCGCCGCTGAACTGCGCGGCGAGGATGCGCTCGGCGAGCGCCATACCGACCGAATTGCCGAGGCCCTGGCCGAGCGGGCCGGTGGTCGTTTCGATGCCCGAGGCGTGGCCGAATTCCGGATGACCGGCAGTCTTGGAACCGAGCTGACGGAAGCGCTTGATCTCTTCCATCGTCATGTCGGGATAGCCGAGGAGATGCAGCACGGCATAGAGCAGCATCGAGCCGTGCCCCGCCGACAGGATGAAGCGGTCGCGGTCGGGCCAGCGCGGATCGGTCGGGTCGAATTTCAAGAATCTTGTGAACAAGACGGTCGCGATGTCGGCCGCGCCCATGGGCAGGCCGGGGTGTCCCGACTTGGCGGTTTCGACCGCATCCATCGCCAGCGCGCGAATGGCGTTGGCCATTAGGTCGTGGGTCTCGCGGCCCATGTTCGTCTCGCTTTGGTCGAGGTTGCCGATCGGGTGCTGCTAGCACGAGTCGGGCGGCGGCCCTGCGCGCCCAAGGCCCGTCCGGCGGGAGCGCACAGATATTCACCCCCATTTTGGGAGTCAAACGCAGCGGCCGGAACGATTGACGCGGGCCGCCAACGCCCGTTCTACTAGCAATTCGCGGGTGGGATTCGCTATGGGGCAAGCGAGAGATGAGTCGCCGCTGGAACGGGCGACAAGGCGGCTGAACGCCGCCCTCGATACACTCGAGGCCGCCGTGAACCGGCGGCACGAGGAAGATCGCCAGCGCGACGCACTTGAGGCACAGTTGCAGGCATTCGGAAGCGACCGGTCGCGGCTGGCGGCGGAACTCGATCAGGTGCGGGCGCGCTCGACGGATCTTGAAGCGGCCAACCGTGAGGTCTCGCGCCGGCTCGACCGGGCGGCCGACACCATCCGCACGGTGCTCGCGGGCAACGATCGGTAGGGAGCAGGCGGCGATGTCGCAGATCAGTGTCACGATCAATGGACGCGTTTACCGCATGGCCTGCGACGACGGACAGGAGGAACATCTCTCTCGCCTCGCGCGCGATCTCGACGCGCGCATCGCGCGGCTGCGCGAGTCATTCGGCGAGATCGGCGACACGCGCCTCACGGTGATGGCGGGCCTGATGGTCGCCGACGAACTCGTGGAAGCGAAGCGCCAGATCAAGGCGCGCGAGCAGGAAATTGCCGAAATGAAAGAGTCGCGGCTCGCCATCGGCGACCGCATCGAGGCGAGCGAGCTAGCGGTCGCGGAAGCGATCGGCGAAGCGGCCGAACGTATCGAGCAACTCGCGCACAGCCTCAACGGGCGCCCGGGCCCGACCGTCGCGCTGGGTTGAGCCTCTATGCGAGGCTAGAACTCGTAGCCAAACTCGCGAATCTCGCGGGCGTAGCAAGACGCCACGATGGCTCGCGTCTCGTCGTCAAACATCGGCCGATAATCTCGCGCCGATGTCGGACGGGACGCGGCGTTGGCCACTGGAAGGTCCGGAACAGACACCCCCAAGGAGCGGACGAAATCGGCAAAATCCTCCTGCAAGCGTTCAAAGCGGAGGATGGTGTCGGCGATGTTTCGTCCGCGAATAGCGTGGATGCGATAGTTCTTCATCGGGTGCCATCGCGTGCGGCGACGGACAAAATCGCGGAAGTCTGCGTATCTACCGGACTGCCTGGCCGCGAAATAAAAACGCGATGCTTCGCGATCCCACGGGTTGCGAACGATGGCGACTTTCCTGCATCGCACCCACACGTCGGGCGGGATGTGCCGCTTCACAAGTCCAGCGGGGACATGGTCATAGAACACGAAATGGCGGCGCTCTCCGCCGTAATCGAGGCGGTGCCACCAGCGGTTTGGCAACTTGATAATCGTGTTCTGCGGACCGCGGCCCCGGCGCAGCGCTTCGTCGCTGCTGCGAACCGGGGTGATTATGTCAGAGGGGCCGCAGAGTTCGGACAGGGCCAGCTCCACGCTGGTTCCACCGGTCTTTCTCGTCTTGAGAAAGACAAACGAATGTTGGCGGCAAAGGATCAAGGCTAACCGTCGCCGATTTCTTCATGGATCGGTGAATCGCACACCGCCATCGACAAACTGGTGAGGGCGGCGCGCTTTACTCATCGCGCAATCTAGCTTGGCCGGATCGGGAAGCAATCCATGACAAAGGGCGTCATGCCGGGATTCCGCGCGTGGTCGGCTGGGAAGCCCGGATCGGGCGTCGCGACAGGAGGACTGGCGGCGGCGGCTGCTAACGCCTACATTCCTCCCGCGGGGCTGCGGGGTGCGTGAGAAACCAATTCCCCGGGGCCTTATCGATCCCAATGGGAGCTATCCCTGTCCTCGTCCCTGGACTTGGACATACGGCGCCCACCTACTTCGTAGGTTT
>JAICQA010000455.1 GCA_025929595.1 Xanthobacteraceae bacterium | reverse complement strand
CGTGCGCGAGCAGTTCAACATTCCCGTCGGCAAGTTCGAGGGCGTGCAGAAGCGCCTCGCCTCGATCGCGGCGACGGCGTATGTGCTCGACGCCGGCCGCCGCCTAACCTGCGCCTCGCTCGACGAGGGGCGCAAGCTTGCGGTCATTTCCGCGATCATGAAGGCGCACGCGACCGACCGCATGCGGCAGGCGGTGAACGACGCCATGGACATCCACGCCGGCAAGGCGGTGATCGACGGCCCGTCGAACTATCTCGGCAATCTCTACCGCGCGATCCCGGTCGGCATCACGGTCGAAGGCGCGAACATCCTCACGCGCAACCTGATCATCTTCGGTCAGGGCGCGATCCGCTGCCATCCATACTTGCTGAAAGAGATGCTCGCGCTCGAAGACCCCGACGAAGACCGCGCGTTGCGCGAATTCGACGAAGCCTTCTGGGCGCATGTCTGGCACTCGACCAAGAACTTCTTCCGCGCCTGGGGGCGTTCGTGGACCGGCGGACTGCTCGCGCCCGCGCCCGCCGCCGGCGCGGCGATTCCGTACTACCGGCAGGTCGCGCGTTATTCGGCGGCCTTCGCGCTCACCGCCGATTTCGCGCTGCTCACGCTCGGCGGCGCGCTCAAGCGGCGCGAGATGCTGTCGGAGCGCCTCGGCGACATTCTCTCCGAGCTTTATCTGTTATCCGCGGCGCTCCGGCGCTGGGAGGACGAAGGCCGCCAGGAAGCGGACCTGCCGTTGCTCATGCACGCGATGGAAACGGGCTTCGCCACGATCGAAGTGCGCCTCGCTGAAGTGCTCGACAACCTGCCGAGCCGCGTCGCCGCCTGGCTCCTGCGCTTCATCGTGCAACCTTTCGGCCCGACCCGCCGCGGCCCGTCCGACGCGATCGCGAGCGCCGCCGCGGAGCTCCTGCTCGCGCCGACTGCGACGCGCGACCGCCTGACGGCCGGTCTTTATCTTGGCGGCGAGAACGAGCCGCTCATGCAGCTTGAGGCGGCGCTCCGTCTCGCGATCGAGGCCGACCCCATTGAGAAGAAAATGCGCGCCGCCAGCATTGCCGAACGGCGCGCCGCCGTGACGACCAAAGTCATCACGGCGGAGGAGGCGAAGCTGCTGGAAACGGCGGCTGCCGCCGTCGCCCGCGTGATCGAGGTCGATGACTTCGCCCCCCATGAACTCTTGCGCAGGTCGGCCGGTGACAATGTCGTGCCGCTCTCATCCGCCCGCACCCGTCCGAAACGCACGGCGGCGAAGCGGAAGTCGTAACGAAATATTCGTCATGGCCGGGCTTGTCACCCAAGTCGGATTTATCCGACTTGGGCCTTTTATGTGCGCAACTCGGGCAAGCCCGAGTTGCATCGCCATCCACGACTTGCGGCAGTTCAACGAAGACGTGGATCACCCGAAGTCGGGTTTACCCGACTTCGGAATGTTTGGTGCGCAAGTCGGGCAAGCCCGACTTGCGGTGGGGGAGGGGGGTGATCGCGAGTCCGGTGCCTGTGTCTACCCCCCTCCCTAACCCTTCCCCGCAAGCGGGGAGGGGACGCACCGAGTGTTTCGCGCTGCCGGCGCATGAACAGCGGCGACGCAACCCGCAACCGCAGCCTCGTTGGCAACTCAGCACCATCATGGATGACCTCGTCCGCACCTTCAGCGAGCGCGGCGATCTCGCGCATGTCGCGCTGTTCCTGTGGGCGGCGTCGGCGGCCCCGGGGGCCGGCGGTGCGCGGCGCGAGCGCGCCGCGGCGGG
>JAICQA010000144.1 GCA_025929595.1 Xanthobacteraceae bacterium | reverse complement strand
GCGTTCCTTCAGCGCGTGGCCGACGCCCCACACGACGTTGCTTTCGCTCTGCTGCACGACGATGTCGGGATTGATCACGATGCCCGGGTTGACCGCGTTCCAGAACCGATGAACGCGGATCACGCCGCTGTTGCGGTCGAGCGAGATTTCCGCGACGCCCGCCACCGGCGTGCGCCAGATGTCCGCATAGGCGAAGCCGAGCGCCCGGCCCGCCGCCGGCTTGCTTCCCCAGTTCGCCATTTTGGCGACCGTCTCGATGATCTTCCGTCCGCGCGGATGCTTGGAGAGCAGGGCGAGACGAAACTCCACCGGGTCCTTGTTCTGCTGCCGCGCCACTTCGTCGATGAAGCTCTCGACCGCGAACTTGTTGAAGCCCGAGCCGATGGCGCGCCAGGCCGCGAGTGCCGTGCCGCGGTGCTCGCGCAGATATTCCACGAGCAGGTTCTCGACATCGTAGAGATGCTCCGCCCCTTCGAGCGTCAGCGGGTCGAGTCCCTTCGCAGCCTCAAGCCGGGCGGGACTTGTCAGCCCAGTCGTCGCCTCCGCGATCACGCGGTGGTGCCAGCCAACAAGTTTGCCGTCCTTGTCGAGGGCGGCCTGCATGTGGTGCGCCGATTGCGGCCGCATCATCGCGGCCTTCACGTCCTGCTCACGCGTCCACAGGAGCTTGACCGGCTTCTTCACTTCTTTCGAGATCGCCGCGCCGTAGATTGCGAGATCGGGGGAGGCACGGCGTCCGAACCCGCCGCCCAGAAGATGCTGATGCACCTTGATTTTCTGCGGCTGCGTCTTGAGGAAGCCCGCCACCGCACCGGCGATGATCGTCTGGCCCTGCGTGCCCATCCAGACTTCGGCCGCGTCGCCCGCCTCGTTCACGCTGACCGTGGCGTTCATCGGCTCCATCTGGGCGTGGTGCACATAGTCGCTCTGGTATTCGGCGGTGATGACTTTCTCAGCCTTGTCGATCGCACCAACCGCATCGCCGTGGTTGCGGTAGTGAAGCCCCTTCTCGTCGAGCTTGCGTCCGCGCGCGACATACTCGGTGAGCGCCTTTTCGCTGTTGTAGCCGACGGTGCGTCCGCCCTTCCATGTGGCCTTCAGCGCGTCACGGCCGGCGAACACCGCCTCGACCGAATTGCCGACGATCGCAACCGCATCGCGGAGCTTCAGCGTCCGCGTGACGCCCGGCACCTTGAGCGTCGCCGCGTCGTCGACCTTGTCGGGCTCCCCGCCGTCGACCGGCGAGCGCAGGATAGTGGCGTAGACCATGCCCGGCACCTGAACGTCGATGCCGTACTGACCGCTGCCGTCCACCTTTGACGGCGTATCGAAGCGCGCCGTGACCTTGCCGATAATTCGGTAGTCGGCGGTCTTCTTGAACTGCGCCTTGTCGATCTCCGGCAGTTTCTCCGGCATTGTCGCAAAGCCCGCGACTTCGCCGTAGGTCATGCGGCGGTTCGAGGCCTTGTGCACGACGACGCTCGGCTCGGTCGTCACCTCGCTGAGCGGCACGCTCCACTTGTCGGCCGCCGCCTGCATCAATACGCGCCGCGCCTGCGCGCCGTGCAGGCGCGCCTTGTCCCAGAAGCCATCGACGGTGCGGCTCGCGACGACATAGACCGCGCCACCGAGCTGCGGATTGCCGTAGAGCTTCGGCACCTGCTGCGGCACCACCGGCACCACCCTCGACCAGTCGGCGTCGAGTTCCTCCGCCACGATCATCGGCAGTGCAGTCATGACGCCCTGCCCCATCTCGGCGATGGGTGCGGCGATGGTGATGGTGTTGTCGGCCGCGATCGTGACCCAGCCGCCGACTGCCTTGTCGGCGATCCCCGTTGCGGAGGCGAAGGCCTCCGGTCGCCCGCTCAACAATCCGTCGAAGGCGAAGGTAAAGGTGAGTCCGGCGCTGCCCGCGACAAAGCCGCGGCGCGTCAGCGAAAATGCATCGCGCTTGGTGTGCTCGTTCATCTCACGCCTCCCTTGCGGCACGCTCGATGGCGCGAACGATGCGGGTATATGTGCCGCAGCGGCAGATGTTGCCGTCCATATGCGTCACGATCTGCTCGCGCGTCGGCTTCTTGTTCGTCGCCAGCAGTTCCGCGGCCTGCATGATCTGGCCCGACTGGCAGTAGCCGCATTGCGGCACCTGCTCGGCGATCCATGCTTTTTGCAGCGGATGATCGCCCTTCGGCGCGAGACCTTCGATGGTCGTCACCTTCTTGCCGGCAACGGCGCTGACGGGCGTAACGCAGGATCGCGTCGCCTTGCCGTCGACATGCACCGTGCAGGCACCGCAAAGCGCCGCGCCGCATCCGTATTTCGTGCCGGTGAGCTTCAGATGCTCCCGCACAACCCAGAGCAGCGGCGTGTCGGGCTCTGCCGTCACCTGCTGCGATTTTCCGTTAACGGTAAGGGCGATCGTCGCCATGCATTTCCTCCCCTGGCCGGTCTGATTGCGCCGGATTTATTCGCGATGCTTCAAGGACGGCGTCGAGCTTCGCGAAGTCTGCTAAAGACTACGCCAGTTTGGAAGCGCTACAATCACGTTGTTGCGAAAATCCCGAACGAGTTTGCCCAACGCATGACAGCCAACGGCCTGCGCCGCCTTGTGGGATTTGGCCCCGCTGCCATACAGTGCCGCGCCTTGTTTGAGAGTTCCGTTTGATCGCGATGAACATGAAAACTGACGCGATCCACTCTTCTTTCGCGAGATCGAATTCATCCGCGCTGCTTGCGCTTGTGGCTGGCGCCGTGGCGATGGGCGCGTCGCCCATCTTTGTCCGCCTGACCGACGTCGGTCCGCAGGCGAGCGCTTTCTGGCGTACGGCCCTCGCCTTGCCTGTCCTTTGGCTCTGGATGAAATTCGAGGAGCGCGGGTCCCATGCCGCCGCCCCGATACGCTTCGACCGTTCGATTCTGTTGGTCGGCGCGTGCTTTGCAGGTGACCTGTTCTTCTGGCACCTGGCGATCATGAACACGACGGTCGCCAATGCGACTTTCTTCGCCGTCACCGCGCCGGTCTTTGTGGTCGCGGGTGCTTTCGTTGTTCTCGGCGAGCGGGCGGATGCTCGGATGTTTGTGGGGCTGGCGCTTTGTCTCGCCGGTGGCGCGGCGCTGATCGGCCAGAGCTATCAGGTCGATCCCGCGCGGCTTGTCGGCGACTTCTATGGCGTCCTGACCGCGTTCTTTTTCGGTGCTTATGTGCTTGCCGTGCGTCACGCGCGCGCTCGCCACGGTGCGGCGCGCCTGATGTTCCTCTCGACAATGATCACCGCCGCTCTGCTGCTCGCGGCCGCCGTTGCGATCCCGCAGCCGATCCTGCCGCAAACCGTTGAGAGCGCCTCGGCATTGCTGGCACTCGCGATCGTCAGCCAAGCCGGCGGGCAAGGCCTGCTCGCTTTCGCGCTCGGCTCCCTTCCTGCCGCCTTTTCCTCGCTGGTTATTTTCCTTGAGGCCGTAGCCGCGGCGGCGCTCGGTTGGATCGTGCTCGGTGAGAAGCTGTCGCTCATCCAGTTGTCGGGCGGCCTGCTGATCCTTGCCGGCATTTACGTCGCGCGTCCACGCGCGGAAAATCTCGCGGGGGTGGCGCCGTGAACCGCGAAGCCACCCGTGCGCTGCTCAGGGGCGTCTATGACGCGGCAGTTTCCGCCGCGCATCCGGCGTCATGCCTGCCGCCGCATTTGCCGGAGCCGCCGAAAGCCGGACGGCTGATCGTCCTCGCGGCCGGCAAGGCTGCCGGCAGCATGGCCGAAGTCGCCGAGGATTTTTACCTGACCAGGCACAAGTTCCCGCGTGGGCGCCTCACCGGCATCGCCGTGACAAGGCCGGGCTACGCCCGGCCGACGCAAGTGATCGAGATGATCGAAGCCGGTCATCCGGTGCCGAACCAGGCAGGCATTGACGCGACGATCCGTGTGCTCGATCTCGCATCGGGCGCGACCGCCGACGACCTTGTGCTCGTGCTGTTCTCGGGCGGGGCGTCCGCGAACTGGATCGCGCCCGCACCGGGCTTGTCGCTCGACGACAAGCGCGCGCTGACGCGTGAGTTGCTGCGTTCCGGCGCCACCATCGGCGAGATCAACACGGTGCGGAAACATCTCTCGCGCATCAAGGGCGGGCGTCTTGCAGTGCGCGCGGCACCCGCACGTGTCGTGACGCTCGCAATCTCCGACGTTCCGGGCGACGATCCTTCGATCATCGGCTCCGGCCCGACCGTGTCCGACCCGTCGACACTGGCGGGGTCCCTCGAAATTCTCGCGCGGCGCAAGATCGACATCCCGCCCGCGATCGCCGAAGCCCTGCACAATCCCGCCAACGAGACGCCCGAACCCGGACATCCCGCCTTCGCCAATTCCACTTTCCGTATCGTTGCACGCCCGGCTGACGCCCTTGCCGCAGCAGCGTCCGCAGCACGCGCCGCCGGATTCGTCGCCGAAGTTCTCGGCACCGACATCGAAGGCGAGGCACGCGACGTTGCAGCGGCGCATGCCGACGCCGCACGCCGTGCGGTGAAAATGAACCGCCCCACACTCCTGCTCTCCGGCGGCGAGTTGACCGTGACCATTCGCGGCAACGGACGCGGCGGCCCCAATCAGGAATATGCCCTGGCGCTTGCCATCGCGCTCGACGGGCAGAAAAACATTGCGGCCATATCGGGTGATACGGACGGGACCGACGGTGGAGCAGGAAGCGCCGACGACCCCGCCGGCGCCTTTATCGATGAAACCACGCTTTCCCGGGCCCGCTCCCTCGGCCTCGATCCTGCCCGCTTCCTTGCCGATAACGACTCCACGGGCTTTTTCGAGCGCCTGGGCGACCTCCTGGTGCCGGGCCCGACCTGCACGAATGTCAACGATCTGCGCGCCGTGCTCGTTGACACCCGGGCGGGTGCTGGAGAGAAATGACGCGGGGTGATTTGGGCTGGTTGGCGATGACGGGGAGAAAGACCCAGAACACGACCCTGTGGCCGGCCGCCCGCGCGCTTTCGCTGTTCGCGCTGCTGGCGTTCGTCGCCTCGCCGCTGCCGGCTGCCGCCGACTTCCGGCTCTGCAACGCGACGCCCGCGCGCATCGGCGTCGCCGTCGGCTACAAGGATGGCGACACCTGGGTTTCCGAAGGCTGGTGGAACGTGCAGGCGCAGAGCTGCGAGACGCTGATGCGCGGGCCGCTCGCAGCGCGTTTCTATTATGTCTACGCCGTCGATTACGATCAGGGCGGCGAATGGTCGGGCAAGGCATATATGTGCACGCGCGACCGCGAATTCACGATCCGCGGCCTGCAGGACTGCCTCGCCCGCGGCTTCAACCGCACCGGCTTCTTCGAGGTCGATACCGGCGAGCAGAAGAACTGGACGGTGCAGCTCACCGAGCAGAGTCAGACGCCCGCGCCGCCGCCGCGCGCAAGCCGCCTGCCGTCGCAGAATCAGAAGGGCCCCGAGGCGGGCCAGAACAAATCCGGCATGGGCGGCCGCTGACCGCCTCTTCATCGGATTTTCATCGAATTCCGCGACAAGCAGGGCCGTAACGCGCTACATAATGGGCTGGCTGCTTCGCATGGCAGGAACGGAATGAGACGCCAACGCCGGACCAAAATCGTCGCGACCCTCGGTCCGGCTTCCTCCGATCAGGCGATGATCGAGCGCCTGTTCCTCGCCGGCACCGACGTCTTCCGCATCAATATGAGCCACACCTCGCACGAGGCGATGCGCGGCTATGTCGGCGCCATCCGCGCGGTCGAGGACAAGCACGACCGGCCGATCGGGATCCTGGTCGACCTGCAGGGACCGAAGCTCCGCCTCGATACCTTTGCGAACGGCGGCGAAATGCTGGCCCAAGGCGCGAGCTTTGTGCTCGACGCCGACAAGAAGCCCGGCGACGTCACGCGCGTTCACCTGCCCCATCCGGAAATTCTCGCCGCCCTCGAACCCGGCCACCGGCTCCTGATCGATGACGGCAAGGTGCAGTTGCGCGTCACCGAAGCGGCGCGCGATCGCATTGTCACCAAGGTCGAGGTCGGCGGACGCGTCTCCGACCGCAAGGGCGTGAGCCTGCCCGACACGACGATCGCGCTCGCGGCGCTGACGCCGAAGGACCGCTCCGACCTCGAAGCCGCGCTCGACACCGGCATCGACTGGATCGCGCTCTCCTTCATCCAGCGCCCCGAGGACGTGGCCGAAGCGAAGAAGCTGACGCGCGGCCGCGCCGCGATCCTCGCCAAGATCGAGAAGCCGCAGGCCGTCAGCCGCCTCGAAGAGATCATGGAGCAGACCGACTCCCTCATGGTCGCGCGCGGCGATCTCGGCGTGGAGATGCCGCTCGAAGCCGTGCCCGGTCTGCAAAAGCAGATCACGCACGCCGCGCGCCACGCCGGCCGCCCGGTGGTGGTTGCGACCCAGATGCTGGAGTCGATGATTTCGTCGCCGGTGCCGACGCGCGCCGAAGTATCGGACGTCGCGACCGCGATCTATGACGGCGCCGACGCCGTGATGCTCTCGGCCGAGTCCGCCGCCGGCAAGTATCCCGTCGAAGCGGTCGAAACCATGAACCGCATCGCCGAGAAGGTGGAAAGCGATCCCGCCTATCGCACCGCGATCAACGCCTATCACGAGACGCCCGAAGCGACCGGCGCCGACGCGATCGCCGCCGCCGCGCGTCAGATCGCGGAGACGCTCGATCTCGCGGCGATCCTGTGCCTCACGAGCTCCGGCTCGACCGCGCTGCGCGTCGCGCGCGAGCGGCCGGCGCCGCCGATCGTGGCGCTGTCTCCGAACCTCTCGAGTGCGCGCCGGCTTGCGCTCGTGTGGGGCGTGCATTGCGTGGTGACGGAAGAGACGACGGATATCGACTCCATGGTGGCG
>JAICQA010000481.1 GCA_025929595.1 Xanthobacteraceae bacterium | reverse complement strand
TCGGTGGAGGTCGGCTTCCGGCGCATCGAGGGCAGGCCGGCATTGCTCGGGGTGATGACAATCGTCCCCACGCTGCGCAGCACCGCAAGCCATTCGTCGCCTGCCATCGCCGTCTCGGCCGCATTTCTCGGAAGTGACTCGCTCGCGAAACTGGCGCGCGAACTGGGGACCGACAATCTGAACGTAACGGGGAAAAAGCCGAGCGGCGGCCAACTCGCGCTCGAGGTGCCGCTGGGCGCCGAGGAAGCTTCGGCCTGGGTGGCGTGGACGCCGCGCACGCCCGGCACCGCCATGTTGAACCGCCTATTGCCCGCGCTGGCGACGGTGGTCGCGTTGCTCATCGCGATCACTGCGCTCGTTCTGTTTTATGTCCGCCGCACGGCGGAGCGTCTCGACCACAGCGAACGGCGCGCGACCGAGCTTGCCTACCGTGACCGGCTGACCGGGCTCGCCAACCGCGTGCAATTGCTCGACGTTCTGTCGGAGCGGCTCACGCATGCAAGCGCAACGCAGCGACTGGCGCTGATCCTGATCGACCTCGACGACTTCAAGGACATCAACGACACACTGGGACATCCGACCGGCGACGAGGTGCTGTTCGCGATGGGCGAGCGGCTGAGCGGCATCGGCGGCTCTGCCGGCCTGACCGTTCGCTTCGGCGGAGACGAGTTTGCGCTCCTGATGCCGGTCGGGCCCGGCAATGACGACGTGTTCTCGATTTGCCATCGCGTATCGGACGCGGTGCGGGCGCTGGTGCATGCCGGCGAGCAGTCGCTCAATGTCAGCGCGACGGTGGGCGTGGCGGTGGCGCCCGAGGATGGCGCGGACGCCGAGCAACTGATGCGGCGCGCGGAAATCGCGCTTTATCGCGCCAAGGCGGAAGCGCGCGGCAGCTACCGGTTGTTCGACCAGAGCTACGAAGAAGTGCTGCACAAGCGCAGTGCGATCGAGCGCGAGCTGCAGCGCGCGCTCACCAACGAGGAGCTGGCCGTCAAATTCCAGCCGCTCTTTGCGGCGGACGGCGAGCGCATCGTCGGCGTCGAGGCGCTGGTGCGCTGGAATCATCCGGAACGGGGCGTGGTTCCGCCGTCGGAATTCATCCCGGTGGCCGAGCAGACCGGCCTCGTCATCAAGCTCGACGAATGGGTGCTGCGCCGCGCCTGCGAATATGCCCTGCAGTGGCCCGGCCTCTCGCTTTCGGTCAACCTGTCGGCGTCGAATTTCCGCCAGCCGCATGTCGCCGAGCGGCTGACGCGCGTGTTGGCCGACACCGGCTTCGATGCGCGGCGGCTTGAGATCGAGATCACGGAAAGCATGTTGCTCGGCGCGTCGGGCGAGGTGCTGGGCGAACTCGCCGAAATGCGCCGCATGGGCATGCGGATCGCGCTCGACGACTTCGGCACGGGCTTCTCCTCGCTCGGTTATCTGCGCCGTTTCCCCGTCGACAAGATCAAGATCGACAAGTCTTTTGTGCAGAATCTTGGGATTACCGAGGACGCCGCGGCCATTGTC
>JAICQA010000023.1 GCA_025929595.1 Xanthobacteraceae bacterium | reverse complement strand
TACTTCGCTCGGATGCTGCGTCGACGAATGGATATGCATCTCGCCCGCTTCACCGGGAATCGCGAGCGCGGCCTGTCCTTCGAGATAGAAATGCTCCTGCCCGCCGATATGCAGTGTGCCCTTCACGCGGTGTGGACTGGCTGCAATGGCGGCAGGCGCATCGCCGACGATAAAGTCGTAGTCGTCGAGCACACGCGACCCGGCTTTCAGGCCATCTTCTATGGTGATCAGCGGTTGCTCCGCCTCGATCTCGATTTTCGCCAACATTGCGGCGCGGCGGGCGGCGAGATAGCTCGTCGCCACGGCGGCGAACAGAGGCTGTCCGTGGAAAACGACCTGGCTGTCGGCGAACAACGGTTCGTCGGCAACAATGGCGCCAATGTTATTATGGCCGGGAATATCGGCGGCGGTGATGACCGCCACGACGCCCGGGGCGGTATGCACCGCGGAGAGATCCAGCTTCTTCACTCGTCCGCGCGCGACCGGCGAGCCGCCCGGCGCCACATGCAGCGTGCCTTCGGGCTCGCGCAGATCGTCGAGATAGGCGGCGCTGCCGGCCACGTGGCGCTCCGCGCTGTCATGCGCGAGCGAACGGTGCACGGTCCGCGGCGCGCCCGCCTCTTTATTGCCAGGGCGCTCAAGCCGCGTGTGCATCGGACCTTGCTCCGAATACACGGGTCGCCGTGCTCGGCACACCGGCGATCTCGGCGACAGCTTTCGCGACGAGCGCTTTCGCCGCTTCAAGGCGATAGTCCGCGCTTGCGCGCATGTCGTCGAGCGGCTTGAAGTCGTCGCCCAGAGCGGCAAGCGCCAAATGGACGGCGCTTTCGTCCTTCACCGACAGGCCTCTTAACTTCGCCTCAGCCGCCCCGGCGCGCTTGGGAGTGGCGGCCATGCCGCCGAAGGCGATACGCGCCTCGGCGATCTTGCCGCTCCCGATGCGCAGCTTGATCGCACCCATGACGGCGGAGATGTCCTGATCGTAACGCTTGGAGAGCTTGAAGCAGCGAAATTGTTCCTCCTTGCCGAGCTTCGGTACGGTCACGGCACGCACGAACTCGCCCGGCGCTCGGTCCTGCTTCTTGTAGTCGAGGAAATAATCTTCCAGCGGCACGGTTCGCGTCCGGCCGCCCTTTTGCAATTCGAGCATCGCGCCCAACGCGATGAGTGCCGGCGGCATGTCGCCGATGGGAGAACCGTTTGCGATGTTGCCGCCAATAGTCGCGGCGTTGCGCACCTGCCAGCCCGCGAAGCGGCGGATCAGTTCACCTAGATCGGAATCGATGGCGGCAAGCGCAGGGGTCGCGTCCTCCACGCGGACGGTCGCGCCAATGTGTAGGCTGTCGTCCCTGTCTTCGATCCTATCGAGTCCGGTGACACGACCGAGCCAGATCAGCTTCGGCAAGTCGCGCAGTTCCTTGGTGATCCAGAGACCGACGTCGGTTGTGCCGGCCACGAGCGTGGCGTCAGGGTGCTTGAGATACAGCGCCGCGAGATTTTCGACCGAAACAGGCGCGGCGAAGAAACGTTCGTCAGAACCAATGAAAATGTCCTTGTGGTCCGCTATGGCGCGCAAATGTCCCGACATTTTCTGCTCGTCGCGCGTGAAGCGATCGTTCGGCTTTCCCGCACATGCCGCAAGCCCCGCATCCACGATCGGCCGGTAGCCCGTGCAACGGCAGAGATTGCCCGAGATCGCCTCGATGACATCCGAGCGATTGGCGGCACCGGGCTCGTGATAGAGCGCGAACAGCGCCATGACGAAGCCCGGCGTGCAGAAGCCGCATTGCGAGCCGTGCTTGTCGACCATTGCTTGCTGCACCGGGTGCAGCGTGTCGCCGGCGAGGTCTTCGACTGTGATTACGTCCGCGCCGTCGGCCTGCCCGGCGAGCATGATGCAGGCGTTCACCGGCTCGTAGACGACGCGCCCTGCGCGCAGCCGCCGCAGGACGACCGTACAGGCGCCGCAGTCGCCCTCCGCGCAGCCTTCCTTGGTGCCCGTGGAGCGTTCGTCGAGGCGAAGATAATCGAGGAGCGTGCGGTCCGGCGGCAAGTCGGAACGTTCAATCAGGCGGCCGCGACGATAGAAACGGATCGTATTGCGCATGCTTCACCGGGCAGCGGAGACCGCCGCCGGCTCTAATAGTCAGCCAGAATCAAGTGCTTGGCAATCGCTGCTCACCGGCGCTTGAAGCGGCTGAACTGGAAATGCTGTTGGCTATGCCACGGTGTCGTATGGGGCTCGCTGCGCGTCTCGACAAGCTCGAGCTGCGGGCCAAGTTCGGCGGCAAGCGATTGCGCGGAATAGCGCATAACCGGCAGGCCGCTGCACTTCTCGGGACCTTCCAGGGCGAAGGTCGAGATTACGACGCATCCGCCGGACGCCACGCCTTTGAGCAGCGCAGCGAGATAGGCTGCGCGCTCAAGCGGGTCCGTGAGGAAGTGGAACACCGCCCGATCGTGCCAGAGCCTATAGGTGCGGGCCGGCGTCCAGCGCGTGACGTCGGCTGTGATCCATTCGACGAGCGCCGACCGCGCATTCAGCCGCTTCTTCGTGTAACTCAGCGCGTTTTCCGATACGTCCAGGACGGCGATGTCCCGGTAACCGGCGTCGAGCAAGCGGTCGACGAGCCGTGACTCGCCGCCGCCGATATCGATGATCGGTACGTCCGGTCCACCGCCACAATGCTCGATGAACTCGAGCGATGTCGCCGGTTTCTCCTGAAACCAGCTGACCTCGTTCTCCGCCTTCGAGCCGTAGACATTCTCCCAATGCGCTTTCGGAGCGATCCGATTCATGACGATCCTTGCGGGTGTCAGGGGATCAGCACCGTCGAGCCCGTTGTGTTGCGCGCTTCGAGGTCCTTGTGCGCCTGCGCCACGTCCTTGAGGGCATAGGTCTGGTTCACGGGAATTTTGACGGCGCCCTTCGAGACGACGTCCATCAGGTCCTTCGCCATCATCACGAGGTCCTCGCGCTTGGCGCCGTAATGCACGAGCGTCGGGCGGGTCGCGAACAGCGAGCCCTTCTGCTGAAGGAGCAGGATATTGAAGGCGTCGATGGCGCCGGAGGCGTTGCCGAAACTCGCGAACATGCCCATCGGCCGGATGCAGTCGAGCGACGCCGGGAACGTCGCCTTGCCGACGCCGTCATAGACCACGTCGCATTTCTTGCCGCCGGTGATCTCGTTCACCTTCGCGACGAAGTCCTCGTCGCGATAGAGGATCGTGTGATGCGCGCCGTTCTTCTTGGCAAGCTCCGCCTTGTCCTTCGAGCCGACGGTGCCGATCACGGTCGCGCCGAGATAGTTGGCCCATTGGCAGAGGATCAGGCCGACGCCACCGGCGGCCGCATGAACGAGAATCGTGTTGCCCTTCTCGACCTTGAACGTGCGGCGCAGGAGATATTGCGCGGTGAGGCCCTTCAGCATCATGCCGGCGGCGGTCTTGTCCTCGATGCTGTCGGGAACCTTCACGAGCTTCTCGGCCAGGATATTGCGTTCGGCCGCATAGCCGCCAGGTGCGGTGCCATAGGCCACGCGGTCACCGGCTTTCAGATCGCTGACGCCGGGTCCGACCGAAAGGACCACGCCCGCGCCTTCGTTGCCGGGGATCATTGGGAGACCGCCGACTGCTGGATAAAGACCGGTGCGGAAATACGTGTCGATGAAATTCAGGCCGATCGCGGTGTGCTTGATGCGCACTTCGCCCTGCCCGGGATCCTTCAGCGTAATATCTTCAAAAGTGAGAACTTCCGGTCCGCCGGTCTTGTGAATACGAACTGCTGCAACCATACGACTTCTCCCTGGATCAATTCCCGACCGCACGCTTGCGGTTCGATTTCTTTGCCGGCGCCTTTGCCGGTGCGTGTTTCTTTTGATTGCGATTGCGTGAAGCGATCACGTTGAAGATTTCCACGCCGGCCGCGAAAGCCATCGAGAAGTAAATGTAGGCGCGCGGAATGTGGAAACCCATGCCGTCCGCGATCAGCGCGACGCCGATCAGCATCAGGAACGACAGTGCCAGCATTTTCGTGGTCGGATGCTTGGCGATAAAAGCGCTGACCGGCCCCGACGACAGATACATGACGCCGACTGCGATGATCACCGCGATGATCATCACTTCGATCTGCTGTGCCATGCCGATGGCGGTGATGATCGAGTCGACCGAGAAGACGAGATCGATGATGATGACCTGGAGCACGACCCAGGTGAACGCGCCTTCGGCGGCCGTCGCGGCCGACTGATGGCCGCCCTCGACCTCGGCGTGAACCTCGCGTGTCGCCTTGACGAGCAGGAACAGACCGCCGGCCACAAGCACGATATCGCGCCACGACAAGGAGAGCCCCGCGAACTCGATAACGGGCTGTGTCAGGCCGATCAACCAGCTCAGGAAGAAAAGAAGGATGATACGAAAGATCAGCGCAAGGGCGAGGCCGATCTTGCGGGCGCGGTCGGCCTCCTCCTTCGGCAGCTTCGACACAAGAACCGAGATGAAGACCACGTTGTCGATGCCGAGAACGATCTCGATCGCGGTGAGCGAGGCGAGCGCGATCCAGGCTTCGGGGCTGGTGAGCCAGTCAAGCGACATGTCCCGTCATATCCTTTGCGACAGTGTCTGAACCAGTCCGACCGCGATGAAATAGGCGCCGATCAGAAGGAGCCCGACGACGACGAGCGGCGGGGGTACCAGATGGTAGGTCAGCGCGGCGAAGGCAAGCACACCCCAGAGTACCAGCAGAGCGGCGTTGGCGGCAGCCCAGCGGCGTGCACGCAGCGGGTGAACGAAGCTGAACGGGACGAATGTCAGCACGATAAGCACGGCGACAATGACGAGAGAGACGAAGGGCGGCGGCTGGATGAGAAACAGGTAAAACACAACCAAGTTCCATAGCACTGGAAAGCCACGAAAGAAGCCGTCGTCGGTCTTCATTTCTTTGTCAGCAAAGTAGAGCGCGCTGGACACCACAATGGCGAGGGCAGCGGGCACCGCCAGCCACTCCGGCAGGATCGCGCCGGTTGCGAGAGCGAGTGCCGGAATGAAGACATAGGTCAGATAGTCAATGACGTGGTCGAGCACCTCGCCCGACCAGCGCGGCAGAACCTCGGCCACGCGCAAGCGCCGTGCAAAGAAACCGTCTACGCCGTCGATCAAGAGGGCTACGCCGAGCAACGCAAACATCACCGTGAATTCGCCCTGAATCGCGGCGATCAGCGCTCCGAAGGCAACTGCCGCGCCGGAGGCGGTGAATATATGGACGGCGAAGGCCGTAATTCGGCGGGGATATGGGGAAGGCATCTGAATCTGATGTTTCTATTGACCTCTTTAGCACCATCGGCGCGGCGCGGGGTACTGCCTCGCCTCGACGCCGCCTTGGGGCTATGAAATCGTGACCGGGATGAGCATGGGCAGCAAATCGAGCGCGCAGATCGCAGTCGTGGGCGGCGGGCCGTCGGGCCTGGTAGCTGCGCTCGCACTTGGCGCGGCGGGCGTCGAGACGGTGTTGTTCGCCCCTCCGGCCGCGGCGGAGGACCGACGCACGACGGCCTTGCTCGACGGCTCGGTGCAGGCGCTCAAGCAACTGGGCGTGTGGGATGCGCTTGCGAGGCAGAGCGCGCCGCTCGAGAAATTGCGACTCGTGGACGCGACCCATCGTTTGCTTCGAGCGCCGGAGGTGTTGTTTTCCTGCGACGAGCTTGGACTCGACGCATTCGGCCACAACGTCGAAAACGAAAACTTGCGGCGGGAACTGCGCGCCGCCGTCGAGCGGCTCACGGCGATTGAGGTCGTTGAACGAGCGGTGACGGAAGTCGTGACGTACGAAGACCACGTCGTTCTTCAAACAGGCGCGGATGACGTTTCCGTGCGGCTGGTGGTGGCGGCCGACGGACGCAACTCGGTCTGCCGTCATGCCGCCGGGATCGAGACGGACCGGCGCGAGTTTCCGCAAGTTGCACTCACGATGAACCTGCGGCACGCCCGTCCGCACGACAACGTCTCGACCGAATTTCACACCGAGACCGGACCCTTCACGCTCGTGCCACTGCCGGGACGGCGTTCGAGCCTCGTCTGCGTTGTCGATCCGCTGCAGGCCGAAGAACTGAGCGCGCTGGACGATGCCACGCTGTCGCGGGAGATCGAGCGGCGGGCACATTCGTTGCTGGGCGCGATGGAGATCGACGGAGCGCGCGGGAAATTTCCGCTGTCAATCGAGACCGCGCGTCAGTTGGCGGCACGGCGGCTCGCGCTGGTCGGCGAAGCGGGGCACCTACTCCCTCCGATCGGCGCGCAAGGACTGAACCTCGGCATTCGCGATGCCGTGACGATTGCAGAATTGGCTGCCGAAGCGATCGAGCGCGGCGATGACGTGGGTGGCGAGAAAATCGCGGCCGACTACGAGAAGCGGCGGAAGCCGGATGTAGGGGCGCGGGCGGCTGTCGTCGAACTGTTCAATCGCTCGCTCTTGTCGGGATTCCTGCCCGCGCATGTGGCGCGGGCGGCGGGGCTGGAAGCCGCCGCGCGGGTCGGACCGCTGCGGCGCGCGATCATGCGGCAGGGGCTCGGACCAACAAGCCTGATGCGCGGCGGAAAGGCCTAGCCTTTCTTCGCTGCGAGGGACGGCGCGGCGACGGCTTTCGCTTCGCTACGAAATTGCGGTGCGATGGGCACCGGCAGCGCGGGCATTGTTCCGCCGCCCGGCAACGCGACCTGATAGGCGAACAGTCCGCGCTCAATGAAATGCGGATCGCGCAACGCCTCTTCGAGCGTCGCCATGATCGTCACGCAGCAATCGGCCTTGGCGAAGATTGGCTGCCAGTGCGCGGCGGATTTTGATGCGATGATCTTGCGCACGGTCTCGGCGGTCGCCTGCGCGTCGCGCTCGTCGTCGATCAGCGCGTCGGGCAAACCGATCGCCTTCGAGAAGGACAGCCAGAAATGCTGTTCGAGCGCGCCGCAGGCGACGATCTTGCCGTCGCTCGTGGGATAAAGTTGATATCGCGCCGAGCCGCCATTGTGCCGCAGTTCGCCCGGACCCGGATTGCGTCCCGTCGTGTGATAGGTCGCGAGCGCGTACCAGGCGAAGGTGAACATCGCGTCGGCCATGGCGATGTCGATATGCGTCCCCTGTCCGCTTTTCTGGCGGCCAAGCAACGCCAGCAGAATGTTCGTCACCGCCGGCATGGTGCCGCCACCGATATCGGCGATGAGGCCGGGCGGCACGGTCGGACGATCGACCGGCCCCGGCGCAAGTGAGAGCAATCCGGTTGCGCCAATGTAGTTGATATCGTGTCCAGCCTCGGTGCGGCGCGGGCCGGACTGTCCATAGCCGGAGATCGAGCAGTAGACGATCTTCGGATTGCGGGCGCGTACGGCGTCATAGCCAAAGCCGAGGCGCTCCATGACGCCGGGGCGGAATTGCTCAACGAGGACGTCGGCGCGCTCCACAAGTGCCCAGACCTCGGACTTGTCGTCTTCGTTTTTGAGATCGGCAATCAGGCTTTTCTTGCCGCGATTGAGGATTGCAAAGGACGCGGAACCGCCGTTCTGAAACGGTGGAAAACGGCGCACATCCTCGCCGCCCGGCCGTTCGATCTTGATCACTTCGGCGCCCGCCTCCGCCAGCATCAGCGTCGCGAGCGGGCCAGGCAGCAGCGTCGTGAAATCGGCAACCAGCACGCCTTCGAGCGGCCTCGGCATCGTCGTCCTCATTGGAAAAGGTTCGGCGCGATCATGTCGTGCTGGATCATATAGAGGAGCGTTGTGACGGTCACGATGGAGGCGAGCGTGCCGACGAGAATGCCTGCCGATGATTGCGCGACATAGACCTCGTACTGGCGCGCCATGACATAGGCATTGAGCGCGGGGGGGAAGCGCCGCCATGAGGAGCGCCGTGTAAATCCAGACCGGCTCGAAGCCGCCGACCGCGGAGAGCAAGAGCCAGGCGATCAGCGGATGAATGATCAGCTTGATGCCGACGACCGCCGGAATTTCAGGCGGGACGCTGGCGAGCGGCCGCAATGCGACGGTCACGCCGAGCGTAAAGAGCGCACAGGGCGCCGCCGCGTTGGCGAGGTAGTCCAGAATTTTGTCGACCGCAGCCGGCGGGCGAACCTGGAACGCGGCGGAGATCACGCCGAGAATGGTGGCGACGATGAAGGGGTGCGTGAAGACGCGCTGCACGACCTTCAGCGCCATCACGAGCCTGCTCTCCTTCTCGATGCCGGAGAGCGCCATCAGGAACGGAACGGCAGCAAAAAAGAGCGCGGAGTCGAAGGTGAAAATGAGCGCCGTCGGGACGGCCGCGGACGTGCCGAGCGCGGCGAGCGTCAGGCCCGGACCCATGTAGCCGACGTTTGCATAGGCGCCCACCGTGCCGGCGATCGCCGCCTCGGCCAGGTTGCCGCGTCGCAGCCAGAGGCCTGCGCCGATGGCCAGCCAAAAGGTCACCGCCGTCGCCATCGTCGTGATGAGAATGAAGCGGCCGTTCGCGAGCTGCTCAAACGGCGTGCGCGACACGAGTTGAAAGAACAACGGGGGCAGCGCGATATAGATGATGAAGTAGTTGAGCCAGGCGAGACCGCTCTCGGGCAGTTGCACGAGGCGCCCGCTCGCAAAGCCGAGCAGGATCAGGCCGAAGAACGGCAAGGCGAGGCTGAGAACTTCGGTCATGGATGAAGAAGCCGCAGGACGGCAAGGCGATAGACGGCGGCGATTGCACCGTCAATTGTGAAGCCGAAGGGGCAGCTATCCGAGGCCGTGATCGTGGGTTATGGCTTCGGTGCCGACAATTGGGGTCCGCCATGCTGCCGCGCAACTTCTACAAGCCGCTCGCGATCGACGCTCCGGAGCCGTTCCGCGAACTGCCGGTGCGGCTCGAGCGTATGATTCATTTCATCCCGCCGCATAACGAGAAGCTGCGCGGGCGCGCGCAGGAGCTCGTCAAGGAAGTCGACGTGCTGCTCGGTAATCTTGAAGACGGCGTGCCGGTCGAGTCGAAGATCGCCGCGCGGCGCGGATTCATTGAGATGGCGCGGTCGGTCGATTTCGACTCAACGGGACTGTGGGTGCGCATCAACGCGCTGCCGACCCCCTGGGCGTTCGATGAGATCGTTGAGATCGTGAGCGAAGTCGGCGAGCAGCTCGACGTCATCATGCTGCCGAAGGTCGACGGGCCGTGGGACATCCACTATCTCGACCGCCTGCTCGCGCAGCTTGAGGCCAAGCTCGGGCTGACGCATCCGATCCTCATTCATTGCATTCTGGAGACCGCCGAAGGCGTAACGAATGTAGAGGCGATTGCGGCCGCCTCTCCGCGTCTGCACGGCATGAGTTTGGGGCCGGCGGACCTGGCGGCGTCGCGCGCCATGAAGACGACGCGCGTCGGTGGCGGACATCCGGATTACAGGGTGGTGGCCGACCCCGGCGAAGGGCCGCGCGCTGCATTTCAGCAGGACCTCTGGCACTATTCGCTCGGCCGGATGGTGGACGCCTGCGTCGCCAACGGCATCAAACCATTCTGGGGACCGTTCGGCGACTTCGCGGACTCGGAAGGTTGCGAGGCGCAATTCCGTACCGCCTTCGTGCAGGGCTGCGTCGGCGCCTGGTCGCTCTATCCGGACCAGATCGAGATCGCGAAGCGTGTGTTCAGCCCCGACCCCGCAGAAGTCGCGTTCGCCAAGCGGATTTTGGCGGCGATGCCCGACGGCTCGGGCGCGGTCATGATCGACGGCAAGATGCAGGATGACGCAACTTGGCGGCAGGCAAAGGTAATGGTCGATCGTGCGCGCATTGTCGCAGCCAGGGACCCGCAGCGGGCCAAGCTCTATCAATTGTGACCAACGTTCGGCGCGGATTGACCCGTTCCCATGGCTCCGCGACTATAAGATGTCAGCGTGGGAGTCTCCCGGGTCGCCATGAAGCAGCGTCAAGCGAAGTACAGCATCGGCCAGGTCGTACGCCACCGCGTCTATCCGTTCCGCGGCGTTGTTTTCGACGTCGACCCGACGTTCAGCAATACCGACGAATGGTACGAGGCGATCCCCGAAGACATTCGGCCGACCAAGGACCAGCCCTTCTATCATTTGCTCGCCGAGAACGCGGAGTCGGAATATATCGCGTATGTGTCGGAGCAGAATCTGATCCCCGATACGTCCGGTGAGCCAATTCGTCACTCCGAACTGGACGAACGTTTCGCTGCGGACGACACCGGCGGCTATCGCGCGCGCGGCCAGCGGCTTCATTAAGCCGAACCGCCAAATGAAAACGGCGCGCCACGAAGACGCGCCGTTTGATTGCGGTGTCCGACGTTACTTCTTTTGGCTTTCCAGCTTCTTCAGCACCTCGTCGGCCTGCTTCTGCATGCCTTCCTTGAGCTTCTGCTGCTGGGCCTGAATTTCCTTGGGGTCGACGGCAGGACCATCATAGGCCTTGGCGAAGTCCTTCAGGACAAGCGTGTAGTTGACCGTGCGGCCCATCTGGTTGATGGCCTGTATGGTCAGCGCCTGTCCCTTTTTCATGACGTCGATGAACTTCGCATCGATGTCCATATCGCCGTAGCAGGCGTTCTGGAAACAGATCGAATAGCGTGCCGGCAGCGGTTCGTTCCTGTCGACGACGACACGCATGCCCGGCTGGAGCTGCATTCCGGGCGGCACCGCAATGATGAACGTCTTCTTTGGCTCGCCTTCAACTTCGCGCACCGCAACGGAAGCCAGGAACTGGCCGGTTTCAGCGCGGATGTCCTGGGCGACCAGACAAACCTGTTTGTTTGCATTCGGATCGCGCTCGCAGAACTTCGTCCAGGGCGACGGGACGGCGACCTGCTGCTGAATGCCCGGCTGCTCCCCTTTCGCCGCTGGCGCGCTCGGCGCGCCCTTCGGCGCAGGAGCCGCCTTGGGCGCTGCCTTGTCTTTCGTTTGTGCGGCGGCGTCCGTCCCGAGGGACGCTGCCGCCACAACCGCAAAGCCGGCCATCAAGGCCGGCACAATGGCCGTTCTAAACTTCATTCCAAAATCCCCCATCCAGGGTCTGTTGCGAGGACCCGCGGCGCGCCCCACGCACCGGGTCGTCATCGGTCAAGAAGCGATTTCGGCGCCCTGTTCGACGCCAAATGAGGCAGCACCGTGACGCGGGCGGCCCCGTGTCCCGGCCATGTTATCGTTGGGGACGCAAACTAGCACCTGATTCGGCTGGGTCGAGAGCGATCTGGAGGCACGGCGAAAGCGATGCTTCAGGCACAGGTAAGGCCGCTGCTGCGCCGAAGCGGGCTGCTACAGGCGGCCTTGGCCGTCGCAATGAGCGGCGTGATCGCCAGCGCCGGTGAGGCACGTCACGCGATCGCCATGCATGGCGATCCGGCCTACCCGGCCGGCTTTGAACATTTTCGCTATGCCGTTCCGGATGCGCCGAAGGGCGGCAGGCTGACGCAGGCCATTCTGGGATCGTTCGACAGCCTCAATCCGCTCATCGTACGTGGCAACGCGTTTCAGCCGATGCGGAATTACGTGATTGAGAGCCTGCTGGCTCGAGGCCAGGACGAAGCCTTTACGCTCTACGGGCTGATCGCCGAGGGGGTGTCGACTGATATTGAAAGAACTTATGTCGAGTTCCGTTTGAACCCGAAGGCACGCTTTGCCGATGGCAAACCAGTCATGCCGGAGGACGTGCTGTTTTCCTGGCGGCTGCTGCGCGACAAGGGGCGACCCAATCATCGCACCTACTACGCGAAGGTCACACAGGCGAAGAAGACGAGCGAGCGCAGCGTACGGTTCGAGTTCGGCAATGGTCACGACCGTGAATTGCCGTTGATCCTCGGCCTGATGCCGGTGCTTCCGCGTCACGCGATCCACGAAAGCGCATTCGACGAAACGACGCTCGAGCCGATGCTGGGCAGCGGCCCCTACCGCGTCGCCGAGGTACGGCCGGGCGAGAGCGTGTTGTTGAAGCGCGACCCGGACTATTGGGGACGCGATCTGCCGATCAATCGCGGCCATTACAATTTCGACGAATTGCGGTTCGACTACTATCGTGATGCCAATACATGGTTCGAGGCGTTCAAGCGCGGGCTCTACGACGTCCGCTTCGAAACCGATCCGGGGCGTTGGTCAACACAATATAATTTTCCGGCCGCGCGGGAGCGCGGGCTCATTCGCGAAGGGATCAAGTCGGGGCAGCCGCAGCCATTGCAGGCGCTGGTGTTCAATACGCGGCGCGCGCTATTCGCTGACCGTCGCGTGCGCGAAGCACTGATCGAGCTGTTCGATTTCGAGTGGGCCAATTCCAGTTTGTACTACGGCGCTTACCGGCGCACGGCGAGCTACTTCGAAGGCTCCGAACTGTCAGCGCGTGGGCGGGCGGCGAGTGACGCGGAGCGCAAGCTGCTGGCGCCATTCCCCGATGCTGTCAGCCGTGACGTGATGGACGGCACCTATCAGCCGCCGGTCTCTGACGGGTCGGGCCGGGATCGCGCACGCCTGAAGCGCGCGCTCGAATTGTTTGCGGCGGCGGGTTACGAGCCTCGCACCGGCACGCTTTATGACCGGAGCAAGGTTCCGTTCAGCTTTGAGATCATGGTTGCGACCAAGGATGACGAACGGCTGGCGTTGGCCTACGCCAGCATGCTGCGCCGTGCGGGCATTACCGCGAAAATCCGCTTTGTCGACGCCGCCCAGTATGAGCAGCGGCGGCAGAGCTATGAATTCGACACAATGCCGTACACCTGGCAGCAGTCGCT
Organism: Xanthobacteraceae bacterium; assembly: GCA_025929595.1. GTDB lineage: Bacteria > Pseudomonadota > Alphaproteobacteria > Rhizobiales > Xanthobacteraceae > JAUSIF01. The sequence goes on along the minus strand of JAICQA010000023.1, from coordinate 2,146 downwards.
CTCCCCCGGCAACGAACAGGCCTTTTACTTCGGCTCGGATGCCGCCGGCGTGCCCGGCACGCGCAATTACATGGGCGCCAGGAACCCGGCCATCGATGCGATGATCGATGCGCTGCTCGCGGCACGCGATCGCGCGTCGTTTCAGGCCGCGGTGCGCGCGCTCGATCGCGTGCTGATATCCGGCCTCTATGTCTTGCCGCTCTATCATTTGCCGGAGCAGTGGATCGCGCGCTGGCCCTCCATTGAGCGCCCCACGACGCTGTCGCTCCACGGGTCGCCGATTGAAACCTGGTGGCGGGGGCGCGCGCAATGACGCAGTCCTCTGCCTCGTCGCTTGCCGGCGGCGTCACGCTCGACGGCCTGTTTCGCGCCAATGTTGCCGGCCGCCCAAATTCGATCGCGCTCGCCGATCCGTCGAACCGTGCATCGTTCACGGACGGCACGCCGCTGCGGCTGACGTATGCGCAAGCCGAGGAGCGAGTCGACCGGCTTGCCCGGAAATTGCGCGCGTTTGGCATGCCGGCGGGCAGCGTCGTTGCGGTCCAGTTGCCGAACATCGTCGAGTCCGCAATTTCGTTGCTGGCCATCGTGCGGGCGGGGTACGTCGCTGCGCCCGTCCCCATGCCGTGGCGGCGATCGGATCTCGTCGCAGCGCTTGCAGGCGTGTCGCCGAAAGCCGTCATCACCCTGGCACGGTTGAACGAAGAGCGGCCCGCTGAGATCGTTTGTGAAGCTGCCGCGGAACTCTTCGATCTGAGCTTTCCTTGCGCGTTTGGCGATCTGGTACCGGACGGGCTGGTGCCGCTCGACCGAGAGGATTTTTCCGAGCATCCGGAGCTGCCGAGTTCGTATTCCGACGCCGTCGTCTCGTTGATTACGTTCGACGCAGACGCGGAAGGATTTTTTGTCTCGGGTCGCTCCGACGCGCAATGGTTGGCGGCCGGGCTCGCTACGCTACTGGAAGCGAGAATTGAATCCGGCGACGCGATCTTTGCCGCCCTGCCCCTCAGCTCGCTGGCCGGGCTCGGTGCGGCTTTCGTGCCTTGGCTGCTTTCGGGTGGCGCTCTGGAATTCGTGGACCCCCAGGCGAGGCTGCTCGGCGCATCCGGACCCGAGCAGCGCGCGCATCTGATCGCGCCAGCCACGGCGCTGAAACCGCTCACGGCGGCAACGAGCACGCCCTTCGCTTCGTGCGTCGCCGTTCATCGCAGTAACCGGACGCATGGATTGGACTTCTCGACCGTCAGAGCCGCTCGTGTTGTCGATTTTTACAACTTTGGCGAGATCGGCGCGGTCGTGCTGATGAGAGACGACGCTCGATCAGCCATGGCTGTCCCTGTCGGCCCGATCTCCGCGCCATCCGGCATGGTTGGAGCGCCGGTGGTCATTGAAGCGAAGCTGGGTGGCGCTCAGATTTGGCTTCGCGGTCCGATGGTGCCGAGAGAATCTTACCCGCCTGGCCTCGGGAATTACCGAATAGCGCGGGATGCCGACGGTTTTGTCCGCACTGGATTCCGGTGCCGCAGCGACGGAAATGGCGGGCTGGTCGTGGAAGCCGGCCCCGATCGGGTGGCGTCCATCGGCGGTTTACGGTTTGGTCTTGATGATTTGCAAACGAGGTTTTCGGCGATCGGTGAGGACGTTAAGGTCACCGCGATCGAAGACCCGCTGCTGGGTGAGCGTTTGCGGATCGAGGCGGCCGACCCCGAGGCGGCCGCCGCTGCTTTGCAGGCGGCGGGACATTCGCAACTCGTCGTGGATGCCGCAAAAGGGGAGAATGCACGCCGTGCCGCCGGTTGAAGGCAACAAGAACCGCGTTCCGCTGACCATCGACATCGTCTCCGATGTCGTATGTCCTTGGTGCTATATCGGCAAGCGTCGGCTTGAACTCGCGTTGCGCCATCGGCCGCAGATCAAAGCCGAGATTCGCTGGGTCCCCTACTTTCTGGAGTCGCGCGTGCCGGCGGATGGAATGCCGCGCGTCGATTACATCGGGCAGAAATTCGGCGTGTACGAACGTTTTCCGCCGGGCCATGAGCGCCTCACCTCGCTCGGCACGGATGTCGGCATCGACTTCCGGTTCGACAAGATTTATCGCCAGCCGAACACACTCGACGCGCATCGCATCATCGGCTGGGCGCAAAAG
>JAICQA010000336.1 GCA_025929595.1 Xanthobacteraceae bacterium | reverse complement strand
TCGACGTTGGCCTGTTCGAGATTGCCCTGCTGCAGGTTGCCGAAACCGTCGACGTTGGGCTGTCCGTTGATCGGCGCGCCGGACGCCGGCGTTTCGATGTAGAGGTTGTCGCCCAGCGCCTGAAGGCCGGCCTTGTTGACGAACATCGAAAGCTCGAACTGTCCGATCTGGGTCGGCGTGGTTTGCCCCGGCTGATTGACCGAAACCTGGCCCTGCTGGTTGATGGTGATGCCGCTCGAGTTCTGCGGCACGGTGATGCCCGGCTGCACCACGTAACCCTGCGCGGTGACGATGCGTCCCTGCGCATCGAGCTCGAACGAGCCGTCGCGGGTGTAGCCGAAGCGGCCGTCGGGCAGCAGGATCCGGAAGAATCCCTCGCCGCGGACCGCAACGTCGAAGTCCTTGGAGGTCGGCAGCAGGTTGCCTTGGCTCATCAGGCGCGGCGTGCCGACCGTCTTCACGCCCGAGCCGAGTTCGATACCGGCCGGCAGAATATTGCCTTGATCGGAGGTCTGTGTGCCGACGCGCCGTACGTGCTGGTACAAGAGGTCCTGGAATTCGGCACGCTGGCGCTTGTAGCCGGTCGTGCGCATGTTGGCGATGTTGTTGGAGATGACTTCGACGTTCATCTCCTGGGCCAGCATGCCAGTGGCGGCGGTATAAAGTGCGCGCATGGCGGTTCTCCTGCGCCGTTACATCGGGACGTCGGCGAGCCGTTCGATTGCGCTACGGCGCAATTCCTCGGTTCGCGACATGAGGGAAGCGAGGCTGGTGTAGGCGCGCGTGACTTCGATCATGCGGCCCATTTCAACGACCGCCTGCACGTTCGATTTCTCGATCGAACCCTGCACGACGCGCGTGCGCGGCTCGGCAGGCAGCGGAGCGGCCTCGGACGAAAATAGATTGTCGCCCATCTTGTTGAGTTGCGAGGCGTCTTCGAAGCGAACGAGCCGTAGCTGGCCACGCTCCTCGTCGCGCGTCGATACGGTGCCGTCGAGCGCAATGGTGATTTCCGTGTCGTCGGGATCGAGCACGATCGGGCCGGCATTGCCGAGCACGCGATAGCCCGCCGGTGTGACAAGTTCGCCAGCGGTGCTGATCGAAAATCCGCCGGCGCGCGTGTAGCGCTCGCCCTGCGGGGTTTCGACCACGAAGAATCCGTCGCCGTCGATCGCAGCGTCGAGACTGTTGCCGGTATGGCTGAGCGGACCCTGCGCCAGATTCGTGCGCGTCTCACGGTCGAGCACGAACGACACGCGGCGGTCCTGCGGCGCGGGAAAGTGATCGACGCGGGCGCCGCGGGCGAGTTGCTCTTCGAACAGCACATTCTCGGCCTTGAAGCCGGTCGTGCCGATATTCGCGATGTTATTCGCGATGACGTCGAGTTCGCGGCGCAAAGCGATTTGCCGCGAAAGTCCGACGAGAAGCGTGTTCTCCATCGTCCTTGCTCCCCTTGGACCGTAAGCTCCCCAGCTCGGTCCGCCCTGCACATTGCAGCGGGCGTGCCAAGTCACTTATGTCAATGATTTCAGAAGCTTGAGTCACGGGCCGGCCCGGCAGGATCGGGCGGGAGGCATGGATGACCCGGCAAAAATTGCCGCCGTCAAACATTCGTTAACCATAAATCCCCTAGCTTTCATGCGGGTTGCACGGGGAGTGCGCGGCGGCTGTGCCGCCGGGGGATTGTTTCATGGCTGGAAAAGCGACAGCGGCGCCGCTGGACGAGGCCGACGCGGACGATGCGGCGACTGAAGCGAAGCCGGCGAGCGGGTCCTTCTTCGGACGGCTGATCGGCAAGATCACCGGCATGGGCCGCATGAAGATGATGATCTTCGGCGGCGTACTGCTCGCGCTGATCGGCGGCGGCGTTTACGCGATCTTTTTCATGGGCGGAGACAAGAAGCCCGTCGAAGTCGCGGCGTCCAAGACGTTTCACCACGAGCTGCCGGAGATGATGGTCAATCTCTCGGCGGGCAACGATCGTCCGCAATATCTGCGTGTGAAGATCACGCTCGAGCTTGAAAATGAAAAGACGATCGAGGCGCTGAAGCCGGCGCTGCCGCGCGTCGTGGACACGTTTCAGGTCCATTTGCGCGAGTTGCGTGCGAGCGACCTGCAAGGGTCGGCTGGCCTCTTCCGTCTCCGGGAAGAGTTAACGCGGCGCGTCAATCACGCGATTGCGCCTGCCAAAATCCGCGCGGTCCTGTTCCGCGAAGTCGTCGTTCAATAGCGAAGCGATCAAATGGCCGACAACGATCAAGAGAGCCAGACGGGCGAAACCGCCGCTTCGGAATCGGAGCCGACGCTTCAGCCACAGGCCGACGCCGACGCCCAGGCTGCGGCGGGCAGCGAGGAGGCCGCGGCCTCCGCCGACTGGGCGGCGATGCTGGACAACGGCGCGGTCGCGCCCACGGACAAGGCGGGCGCGGAGCGCGTCCTCAACCAGGATGAAATCGACAGCCTGCTCGGTTTCAGCCTTGCAGAGCTGACGGTCGCCGATCATTCGGGCGTGCGTGCCATCATCGACTCGGCGATGGTCTCTTACGAGCGCCTGCCGATGCTCGAGATCGTCTTCGACCGTCTGGTGCGGTTGATGACGACGAGCCTGCGTAATTTCACCTCGGACAACGTTGAAGTCTCGCTCGACCGCATTACATCGCTGCGCTTCGGCGAATATCTCAACTCGATTCCGCTGCCCGCGATCCTCACGGTCTTCAAGGCGGAGGAATGGGACAACTTCGGCCTCTTCACGGTCGACTCCAATCTGATCTACGCCATGATCGACGTGCTGCTCGGCGGTCGGCGCGGGCAGGCGCCGACGCGCGTCGATGGCCGCCCCTACACCACGATCGAGACCGGGCTAGTGAAGCGGATGGTCGAGGTCGTCCTGAACGACGCCGAGCAGGCGTTCCGGCCGGTGTCACCGGTCAAGTTCAACATCGAGCGCATGGAAACCAATCCGCGCTTCGCGGCCATCTCGCGTCCGACCAATGCGGCGATCCTGGTGCGGTTGCGCGTGGACATGGAAGACCGCGGCGGCGCGATCGAGATGCTGCTGCCCTACGCGACCATCGAGCCGATCCGCGAGACGCTGCTGCAGTCCTTCATGGGCGACAAGTTCGGTCGCGACCCGATCTGGGAAGGGCATCTCGCGACCGAAATCTGGCAGGCGGAAATTGAAGTCGACGCAGTGCTTTACGAGGACATG
>JAICQA010000036.1 GCA_025929595.1 Xanthobacteraceae bacterium | reverse complement strand
GCGGCCCGCGCCGCGACCAGCCGGCGGCGCTTCGGAGCCGGCGCCGCCAATTCGATCCGCGGCGCCTCGTCCTCGTCGGCAATTTCCGCGACAAACGCCTTGAGGCGCGCCAATGTCGCGTAGCCGCGCGCGAACTCCTTGTCCGTTCGCAGGCGCGCCGCCGCCGCCGCGTGCTCGGCCGGGCTCAACTCGCCGTCGACCAGCGCGCTGAGCAAAATCTCGTCGGACTTGCGGTCAGTTGCCATGGCCGGATTTCAGCGGGCGGACGCTGCTCGATTCGATGGCTTGTAGCAACGCCGAACGCGCGCGCGCGATGCGACTCATGACCGTACCGGCCGGCACGCCGAGCAATTCAGCCGCCTCGCCATAGCTGAACCCTGCAATGTCGATCAGTGCAATGATCTCCCGGTGTGGCGGCGCAATCGCCGCCAGCCCCTGCTCGACGGTTATGCGCGCGATAAAGACGTCATCGAAGCGCCACAGATCGGCCGGCTCGTCGGGCAGGCTGTACTTGCGCGCCCGCGCCCGCAACTCATCGAACGCGACGTTACGCACGATCTTGAATGCCCAGGCGCGATAGGCAGGCGCATCCGTCGGCACATTGCGTGCGGCCAGCGCCCGCGCCGCCGCCTCCTGCACCAGATCGCGCGCCTGATCCGCGTCGCCGATCAGGGTGCGCGCAAAGGCCACCAGACGCGGCAGCAATTGCGGCAGATCGGCATGTGGCCTGCGGGACACGGGGCACCACCAATTTCCAGCGGATTTTATCCTTCACGGAACGCTAACGGACGCCGGATGTTATTGGCAATAGGACGCGCCCCTTGAGTCGGCGCACCAGCGCTATGCCGCGCCGGCTTTTGCGACTAGACTTCATCCGCGTTTCCAGAATCGAGGACGTCATGCGCCCGCAGATTTTCGCCCTGATTGCCGCGACCGCGTCGAGCGCCTTGCTGCTCGCGAGCGTTCCCGTCGAGGCGCAGGACCGCGCCCGCACGCGCATCACCGTCCAGCCGAAAAGCTATCTCGATCCCGGCACCAAGGTGCAGCCGGGATCGATGCACTATCACCGCTATGCCTTCCCGCTCGAGCAGCAATACCCGACCTTCGGCCCGTTCGCGGCCGGCACCGGCTCGTGGGAAAGCTCGCGCGGGCCGCTGCTGCGGATTTTCGAGGCGCCGGGCTACTAAGACAGCATCGCGAGTGTCACCGCTCGTCCCCGCGAAAGCGGGGACCCAGCGCTGGATTCCCGCATAGCTCGCCGAACGGCGAGCGTTCGCTCGCCTATGCGCGGGAATGAGCGGAAAATTACGGCCGCGTTAGGCCCTTGCGCTGAGCGCGTCCAGCTCCGCCACGATCGCCTCGCCCATCTGGCCCGTGCCTGCGGCTTTCGCGTCGCCGCCGATGTCGGCGGTGCGCAGGCCCTTGGCGAGCACGTTGGCAATCGCCTGCTCGATCATGTCCGCGGCCTGGATGAGTCCGAAGCTGTAGCGCAGCGCCATGCCGAGCGAGCCGATCATCGCAATCGGATTGGCGAGGCCCTTGCCGGCGATATCGGGCGCCGACCCATGCACCGGCTCATAGAGCGCGCGGCGCTTTTTCGTTTTCGGATCGACTTCGCCGAGCGAGGCCGACGGCAGCATGCCGAGCGAGCCCGTGAGCATCGCCGCCACGTCGGAGAGCATGTCGCCGAACAGATTGTCGGTGACGATCACGTCGAACTGTTTCGGATTGCGCACGAGCTGCATGCCGCCCGCGTCCGCCAGCACATGCTCGAGCTGCACGTCGCTGAATTCGCGCTGATGCACCTGTGTCACGACCTCGTTCCACAGCACGCCCGACTTCATCACGTTGCGCTTTTCCATCGACGTGACCTTGTTCCGGCGCTTCTTCGCCAGATCGAAAGCCACACGCGCAATGCGCTCGATCTCGTAGGTGTCGTACACCTGCGTGTCGACCGCGCGCTTCTGGCCGTTGCCAAGGTCCGTAATCGTTTTCGGCTCGCCGAAATAGACGCCGCCCGTCAGCTCGCGGATGATCATGATGTCGAGGCCGTCGACCAGTTCACGCTTAAGACTCGACGCATCGGCGAGCGCCGGGTAGCAGATCGCAGGGCGCAGGTTCGCGAACAGCGCGAGGTCCTTGCGCAGCCGCAAAAGTCCGGCTTCGGGCCGCACGTCATACGGCACCTTGTCCCACTTCGGCCCGCCGACCGCGCCGAACAGCACCGCGTCCGCCGCGAGCGCTTTATGCATCGCGTCTTCGGAGATCGCCTTGCCGTGCGACTCGTAGGCCGCGCCGCCGACGAGATCTTCGTCGATGCTGAATTTCGCGACGCCGTTCTTCTCAAGCCACGCGATGACGTTCTTCGCCTGCGCCATGACTTCGGGGCCGATGCCGTCGCCCGGCAGCAGCAACAGATTGAAACTTGCCATGTGATTTACAGCCACGGCCGCGCGCCGGCGGCCTTCTTCTCGAATGCGACGATCTTGTCGTCTTTTTCCTTGGTGAGACCGATATCGTCGAGTCCGTTCAGCAGGCAATGCTTGCGGTGCGGGTCGATGTCGAACTTGACCGTGCCGCCGTCGGGCCCGCGGATTTCCTGGGCCGCGAGATCGACGGTGAGCGTCGCGTTCGCGCCGCGTTCGGCGTCGTCGAATAGCTTCTCGAGGTCTTCCGGCGACACCTTGATCGGCAGAATGCCGTTCTTGAAGCAGTTGTTGTAAAAGATGTCCGCGAATGAAGTCGAGATCACGCAGCGGATGCCGAAGTCGAGCAGCGCCCACGGCGCATGCTCGCGCGAGGAGCCGCAGCCGAAATTGTCGCCCGCGACCAGAATCTTCGCCTGCCTGTAGGCCGGCTTGTTGAGGACGAAGTCCGGGTTCTCGCTGCCGTCGTCCTTGTAGCGCATCTCCGAAAACAGCCCCGTGCCGAGGCCGGTGCGCTTGATCGTCTTCAGATACTGCTTCGGGATGATCATGTCGGTGTCGACATTGATCAGCTTCAGCGGCGCGGCGACGCCTTCAAGGGTCGTGAACTTTTCCATTGGAAACTCGGAAGCCCTGCTCGGATGGGCACACTTCTAGCGGCGGCGGCCCTTGAGTCAAACCGGCGGCCGGCCCCGCGAGATGTCGCGGGGCCGTGCCCGTTACCGCAGGACAACGCTATTTGCGCCGCTTGGCGGACTTTCTCGCCGCGGCCGCTTCGCCGCGGAAATAGGCTTCGCGCTTCAACTGCAGCAGCAGCATCGGCCACAGGATGACCGCGGCGCCGATCACCACCGCCCAGGTCACATTGGCCCCGGTGGCGCTGCTGCTCGTAAGGGCGACCCAGCCGATCACATAGAACAGCAGGCCCGAGAGCGTCCCCGGCGAGAAGCGCCCGCCGGCCATCGCCATCGGCAGCAGATGAAAGAAGGTGACGTTGATGACGAGCAGCGCCACGAAAGCAAGTCCCGCCATCGGCACGGCCGACGCCACCATCGCGGAGACAACGCCGAGCACCACGAACGCGGCCTCGATCGTGACGTAGGTCTCCCGCGTCATGTTCAGGTTCATTGTCTTCCGCGCCCAACCGAACCAGTCGAGGACATGCTCCTCGACGATATGCAGCGCGTACGCACCAACCGCGAGCCACACAAGAATGGACAGCGACATGGTGTTTCCCCTTTTGGCGCGCCGCGTTTGGGGAATCAGGCGCGCGGCGGGAAGATATCACGCACCCGCTTGGCGAGCGCAGCGAGTGGCCATGCGGTTAGAAGACTAGCTGCGCGCCTCGTCGGCGGCGGCCTCGATCGCTTCCATGTCGGCGTCGGAAAGCCCGAAATGATGCCCGATTTCATGCACCAGCACATGCGTGATGATGGCGCCGAGCGCCTCGTCATGTTCGGCCCAGTAATCGAGGATCGGGCGGCGGTAGAGGAAGACCGAATTCGGCATCCGTCCCGTCTCGGGCGCGGCGCCATCCATCGCCATGCCGACGCCGGTGAAGAGCCCCAGAATGTCGAACGGGCTTTCAAGCTCCATTTCGTCGAGCACATCGCGCTCGGGAAAATCGACGACACGCAGGATCACGCCCTCGCACAGCTTGCGGAAGCGTTCCGGCAGATCGGCGTAGGCCTTCGCCGCGATCGTTTCGAACTCGTCGATCGACGGTGCCTTGGCGGAAGTCCAGTCGGTCATGAAGCGTAGGCCCGCAACAGATAGATCAGCATCAATGCAGCAGCCGACCAGCCGAGAACGCGGCCGAGGCGCCGCGCCCAGATTTCGACACCGTCAGGCGCGTTGACGGCGCCGCTTTCCGCGCGGGCCGAGCGAACAGCATCGCCTCTGCGTTCGCTTTGATCCCTGTCCGCTTCTGTCATGCCGCGAATGCTAATGCGCGCCGCCACGCTCTGAAAGCAGTTTTGCCCGCCCAGCGCCACAGGAATGAATGGCGCATGAACACCGGCATCAGCCCGCGTTCAGCGCGGAGCGTCGAACATGCTCGCCCAGGAACACGGGGCGAGAGCCCGCGTTATCGGACGAGGAGGACACGCAATGATCAAACGGCTTCTTTTATCGCTTGCCGCGGGTGCGGCAATCTTTGGCGCCGCGGCGCTCATCCCGGCTTCGGCCGGCGCCGCGTCAATGGCGGGTGCTGCGGCCTCGATCAATCTGAATGCGCAGAACGTTTCGGACGTGATCGACGTACGCCGCCGCGGCCGTCATCACGGCCATCGCCACCACCGTCATCATCGCCACGGACACTGGCATCACCGGGGTTTCTATTTTGCCCCTTACGCCTTTGCTCCGCGACGCTGTGGATATGTGTGGAGCCCGAGGCTCTACCGCACCGTCTGGCGTTGCTGGTAAGCTAGGGCATTCGCCAACACTCGAGTCCAAACGGTAACGGGCGCGCTGTTCAAAAGCGCGCCCGTTTTCTTTGCTGTCATTCCGGGGCGCGCACGAAGTGCGCGAGCCCGGAATCCAGACGGCGATTCAACGATTGCGGCGAAGCCGCTTGGATTCCGGGCCCGCGCGCTTGCAGCGCGCGTCCCGGAATGACGAGATCACTGCCTCGGCCACTCACGAATATCGACGAAATGCCCGGCGATCGCGGCCGCTGCCGCCATCGACGGCGACACGAGATGTGTGCGGCCCTTGTAGCCCTGCCGCCCCTCGAAGTTGCGGTTCGAGGTCGAAGCGCAACGCTCGCCCGGCGCGAGCTTGTCGGGATTCATCGCGAGGCACATGGAGCAGCCCGGCTCGCGCCAGTCGAAGCCCGCGGCCTTGAAGATCTTGTCGAGGCCTTCGGCTTCCGCCTGTTCTTTCACGAGGCCCGAGCCCGGCACGATCATCGCGCTGACGCGCTCGTTGACCCTGCGGCCCGCCACGATCTTCGCCACTTGCCGCAAATCCTCGATCCGCCCATTCGTGCAGGACCCGATAAAAACCCTGTCGAGCGCGATGTCGGTGATCTTCTCGCCGCCCTTGAGCCCCATATATTCGAGCGAGCGTTCGGCGGCGACACGCTTGTTCTCGAGCGCGATCTCAGACGGTACCGGCACGCGGCCCGTGATCGACGTGACCTGCTCCGGGCTCGTGCCCCAGCTCACGATCGGCGGCAGCTTCGCGGCGTCGAGCTTCACGACCGCGTCGAAATGCGCGCCGTTATCGGAATGCAGCGTTTCCCAGTAGCGCATGGCCTCGTCCCAGGCCGCGCCTTTCGGCGATTTCGGACGGTCCTTCAGATACGCGTAGGTCTTCTCGTCGGGCGCCACCATGCCGGCGCGCGCGCCGCCTTCGATCGACATGTTGCAGACCGTCATGCGGCCTTCCATCGAGAGCGAGCGCATCGCCTCGCCCGCATATTCGATCACGTGGCCGGTACCGCCCGCCGTGCCGATCTCGCCGATGATGGCGAGGATGATGTCTTTGGCGCCGACGCCCTCGGGCAATTGGCCGTCGACGCTGACAAGCATGTTCTTGGCCTTCGACTGGATCAGCGTCTGCGTGGCGAGCACGTGCTCGACCTCCGACGTGCCGATGCCATGCGCGAGCGCACCGAAGGCGCCATGCGTCGATGTGTGGCTGTCGCCGCACACGATCGTCGTGCCGGGCAGCGTGAAGCCCTGCTCCGGTCCGATCACATGCACGATGCCCTGCCGGCGGTCGTGCTCGTTGTAATACTCGATGCCGAACTCGCGCGCGTTCTCGGCCAGCGCCTCGATCTGCGTGGCGGATTCCGGATCGGGATTGGGCTTGGAGCGGTCCGAAGTCGGCACGTTGTGATCGACGACGGCGAGCGTCTTCTCCGGCGCATGCACACGGCGCTTCGCCATGCGCAGGCCCTCGAAGGCCTGCGGGCTCGTCACCTCATGCACGAGATGGCGGTCGATATAGAGCAGGCACGTCCCGTCCGGCTGTTCGTCAACCAGATGATCGTCCCAGATTTTGTCGTAAAGCGTGCGCGGTTTCATGAGTGAACTCGGAAGTTGGACGGTGGATGCAAGCGTTTAATTGCGCGTGGCGCGCAGCGTCGCTCGCTCAAAGATCGGCCTGGATCGCCGCCGTCAGCCGCCCAAAGAAGCGCCACGGCAGCCGCGCATGATCCGCCAGCACGACGCGGCGCAGCGGATGCGCGCTCGCGCGTGAAAATTCAACCGCCTGCCGATGTAAAACCATGCAAGGTATATAGCGCCGCGGGCACCAACCCGCAATGAATGCACGCCAGCGCTGCGCCAACGAAAAAGGCCGGCGGAGCCGGCCTTTTTGAAACTTGATCGCGAAGTAATGGCACTCAGTTCTTGGCTTCCGCCGCCTCGCCGTCGCCGCTGACCGCGTCCTGCCGTTCGGTGATGCGCGCCTTCTTCCCGCGCAGGCCGCGCAGGTAATAGAGCTTGGCGCGGCGCACCTTGCCGCGGCGCACGACTTCGATCGAATCGAGCATCGGCGAGTAGAGCGGGAAGACGCGCTCGACGCCTTCGCCGTAGGAAATCTTGCGCACCGTGAAGCTCTCGTGCAGGCCCGCGCCCGAACGGGCGATGCAGACGCCTTCATAGGCCTGCACGCGCGTGCGCTCGCCTTCAACGACCTTCACATTGACCTTGAGCGTATCGCCCGGCCCGAAGTCGGGGATCTGCTTGCCTTCGGTGACGCGGGCAAGTTCCTCGCGCTCGATGGTCTGAATGATGTTCATGGCAACCTCTCGCGCCCCGGCCGGGCGTCTTGGCTCTCTATCCGTAAGGGATCGGCGGTGCCTATAGGGCAAATCGGGGCGGCTGTCATGCCTTTTCAGGCGGCTTGGCTCCCCGCCCTGCCCAGAGATCGGGCCGCCGCTCGCGGGTGAGACGTTCGGCCTCGGCCCGCCGCCAGGCCTTTACCTTCGCATGGTCCCCGGAGACGAGGATTTCCGGGATGCCCCGTCCCTCGAACTCCTGCGGCCGGGTGTATTGCGGATACTCAAGGAGTCCCGCCTCAAAGCTCTCCTCCGCCCCGGACGCCTCCTTGCCCATGACGCCGGGCAGAAGCCGCACGCAGGCGTCGATCAGGGCATGGGCCGCGATCTCGCCGCCCGAGAGCACGTAATCCCCGATCGAGACCTCCTCGAGCCTGCGCGCCTCGATGAGGCGCTCGTCCACGCCTTCGAAGCGGGCAGCGAGGAGAACAACCCCCGGCCCTGCTGCGAGCTGACGAACGCGGACCTGGTCGAGCGGTTTTCCGCGCGGCGACAGCAGAAGTTTCGGACGCGAATCGTCTCGTTGCGAAACCGAATCGATGGCGCGTGCGAGCACATCCGCTCGCATCACCATGCCCGGCCCGCCGCCCGCCGGCGTGTCGTCGACCGAGCGATGCTTCCCCTCGCCGAAGTTGCGAATGTCGACGGCTTCGCAGGACCAGACGCCGGCGGCCAGTGCCTTGCCCGCGAGGCTCGCACCGAGCGGCCCCGGAAAGAGCTCGGGAAAGATCGTGAGGACTGTTGCGCGCCAGCTCATGCGTCACGCTTCGCCGTGTCGAAGAAGTCTTCCGGCAATTCAATCACGACCTTGCCCGCTGCAACATCGACCTCAGGCACGAACGGGTCGGCAAACGGCACCAGAAACGTCGCACCGCTCGCGGGCTTCACTTCGAGCAGATCGCCCGCGCCGTAGTTCGGCACCCCGACCACTTCGCCAAGCAGCTCGCCCTTCACGGATTCTGCGCGCAAGCCGACAAGGTCGGTCTGATAGAACGTGCTCTCGTCTTCCGTTTCAGGAAACCGCTCGCGCGGAACGTAAAGCTCCACGTTCGTCAGCCGCTCCGCTTCATTGCGGTCGCTCACCCCCTCGAAGCGCACGAGCAGATGATCCTTCGCCTCGCGCAACGCGGCGATCCTGAACTGCCGCTTGCCCGCCGCGTCCTCGAACGGCCCGAGCTTCCTCACCGAGAGCGGATCGTCCGCATCGACGAACAACCGGACCTCGCCGCGCAACCCGTGCGCGGCTCCGATCTTCGCGACGCGAACCCGCTTCAAGGTCACGCGCGGTTAGCTCGCGGCAGGCTCGGCAGCGGGAGCGGCAGGCTCGGCAGCCGGAGCAGCCGGCTTCGGGGCGGGCTTCGGCGCCGCAGCCGCAGCTTCGGCCTGCGCCTTGCGCTCCTTGCGCGGCACGGCGCGCTCCGGATTGTTGCGCTTCTCGCGCTTCTTGATGCCGGCGGCGTCGAGGAAGCGCAGCACGCGGTCGGATGGCTGCGCGCCCTTCGACAGCCAGTGCTTCACGCGCTCCAGGTCGATCTGCACGCGCTCCTTGGAGTCCTTCGGCAGCATCGGATTGTAGGTGCCGAGCTTCTCGATGAAGCGGCCGTCGCGCGGATAGCGCGAATCGGCAACGACGACTCGGTACTGCGGGCGCTTCTTGGTGCCCGTGCGGGAAAGTCGGATGGTGATCGGCATTTAGTCTTCCTTTCGATAATCGTTTGATCGGTTGAACTTCATTTCTTCTTCGGTGTGCCGAGGCCCGGCAGTCCGCCGAGTCCGGGAAGCCTTCCGCTGCCCAGACCCGGCAAGCCGCCGGGAAGGCCCGGAATATTCGGCGGCGAGCCGCCGCCGGGCAGCCCGCCCGGCATCTTGTCCGCGATCTGCTTGAGCATCTCCGGGCTTGGCGCACCGCCGCCCATGCCGAGCATCTGGGCAAGGCCGCCCATCATGCCGCGCTTGCCGGAGCCCATCGCTTTCATCACGTCGGCCATCTGCCGGTGCATCTTCAGGAGCCGGTTGATCTCCTCGACCTTGGTGCCGGAACCTGCCGCGATGCGCTTCTTGCGCGACGCCTTCAGCACATCGGGCTTGCGGCGCTCGCCGGGGGTCATCGAGTCGATGATCGCCTTCTGACGCTTGAGCAAGCTCTCATCGAGATTGGCCGCCGCCATCTGGTTCTTCATCTTGGCGACACCCGGCATCATACCCATAAGGCCGCCGAGCCCGCCCATCTTTTCCATCTGCGAGAGCTGCTCGCGCAGATCGGTGAGGTCAAATGCGCCCTTGCGCATCTTCTCCGCGACCGCGCGTGCTTTCTCGGCGTCGATATTTTCGGCGGCCTTCTCAACGAGCGAAATAATATCGCCCATTCCGAGGATGCGGCCGGCGATACGCGCCGGATCGAAGTCCTCAAGCGCATCGAGCTTTTCGCCGACGCCGATCAGCTTGATCGGCTTGCCGGTGACGGCACGCATGGAGAGCGCCGCGCCGCCGCGCCCGTCGCCGTCGACGCGCGTCAGAACGATGCCGGTGAGCGGGAGCTTGGCGTCGAATGCGCGTGCGGTCGCAACCGCGTCCTGCCCGGTAAGGGCGTCGGTCACGAGCAGCACTTCATGCGGATTCGCGACGCGCGCGACTTCCGCCGCTTCCGCCATCAATTCTTCATCGACCGTGACGCGGCCGGCGCTGTCGAGCATCACGACATCGAAGCCGCCGACTTTAGCGGCCTGCATCGCGCGGCCCGCGATCTGAACCGCCGTCTCACCCGCAACGATCGGCAGCGTCTCGACACCGATCTGGCTCCCGAGCACAGCCAGCTGCTCCATCGCCGCCGGGCGGCGCGTGTCGAGCGACGCCATCAGCACTTTCTGCTTCATGCGCTCGGTGAGGCGCTTCGCGACCTTCGCGGTCGTTGTCGTCTTGCCCGAGCCTTGCAGGCCGACCATCAGGATCGGCACCGGGATCGCGGCGGCGAGATCGATGGGCTTGGCGTCCGAACCAAGCACCGCAATCAATTCGTCATGCACGATCTTGACGACCATCTGCCCCGGCGTGACGGAGCGGATGACTTCGATGCCGACCGCCCGCTCACGCACACGATCGACAAACCCGCGCACCACTTCGAGGGCGACGTCGGCTTCGAGCAGCGCCCGGCGCACTTCGCGCAGCGCTTCCGCCACGTCGCCTTCCGAAAGCGCGCCGCGCTTCGTCAGGCGGTCGAGGATCTCGCCGAGCCGGTTCGTCAGGTTGTCGAACATCGCTGTTCGTCTGCCCTCATGCACAACGCCAAACGCGCCCGAGGGCGCAACGCGCTGTCGGGCGGTGACCTCCGGGCTCGCTGAAAGCGTTGAGCGCTTTGGCCCGGTCGGCCGCGAGGAAATCTCGCCGGTCGAAGATGGCGGACGACTACGCGCCGTGCCGCGCTTAGTCAAGAACAGCTTGGTAAACGGCCCTTTTCTTGCGCTTTCGTGTCCTCAAGGGGTCACAAAGCGGGTGGAACATGGCTCCGGATCACCTAAATATCCCGCGCCATGAAGCTCACGCGCCGCCGCCTCCTCACCATCATGCCCGCCGCCGGACTTGTGCTCGGCGGCGCCGCATATGTGCGCGCCGAGCGCTCTCCCTTCTATGAGGGTTCGGTATCCGACCATTTCGACGGCCTGCGCTTTTTCGATCCCAAGCTCGACTCGCTGCGCGGCCCGTTCGACTTCTGGCGCTGGCAGTTCACGCGCGAGCGCGCCGAATGGCCCGAGCATGCGCCGAGCCCCTTTGCGGACAAGCCGCCCCGCCGTGTCGACGGCCGGAACCTGCGCGTGTCGCTCGTGGGCCACGCCTCGTTCCTCGTCCAGGCGGGCGGCCATAACATCCTGCTCGACCCGGTCTGGTCCGAGCGCGCCTCGCCGTTCGGCTTCATCGGCCCGAAGCGTGTCAACGTCCCCGGTATCGCGTTCGACGCCCTGCCTCCGATCGACACGGTGCTTGTCTCGCACGGCCACTACGACCATCTCGACACAGCGACGCTCGCCGCGCTCGCGACCCCGCACAAACCGCGCGTGATCGCACCGCTCGGCAACGACGCCGCCATGCTCGACGCCGACCCCTCGATTGCGGTCGAGACCCATGACTGGGGCAGCGAGATCGTCCTGTCGCCGAGCGTGAAGGTGACGCTCGCGCCGATGCGCCACTGGTCGGCGCGCGGCATGACCGACCGCAACAAGGCGCTGTGGGCGTCGTTCGTGATCGAGACGCCCGCCGGCCGCATCTACCATGTCGGCGACTCGGGCTACGGCGACGGTTTCTATTTTCGCTCCGCGCGCCAACAGTATGGCCCGTTCAAGCTCGCACTCCTGCCGATCGGCGCTTACGAGCCGCGGTGGTTCATGAGCGAGAACCATATGAACCCGGAAGAGGCGGTGAAGGCTTATCTAGACAGCGGCGCGGAATTCGCGCTCGCGCATCACTTCGGCACCTTCCATATGGCGGATGAGGCCATCGATGCACCGCCCAAGGCGCTCGACGCGGCGCTGAAGGCGGCCAACATCCCCGCTTCCCGCTTCGGCCGCCTGAAACCGGGTCAGGTCTGGAAAGTCTAACGGCTCGTTACATACGCTTGCCGCAGACTGGCGGGTGACTCGCATCCGCCCCCGCCTTCGCCATATAAGTCCGGCCATGAGCGCACTCACCAACCGCCCCTTTGTGAAGATGAACGGTCTCGGCAACGAGATCCTGGTGCTCGACCTGCGCCGGGACCCCGTGGCCGTGAAGCCGGAAGAGGCGCGCGCGCTCGCTCGGCCCGACGTGCTGCCCTACGACCAGATCATGGCGCTTTACCCGGCCAGGACGCCGGGCACCGACGCTTATGTCCGCATTTACAACAATGACGGCTCGGAGTCCGGCGCCTGCGGCAACGGCATGCGCTGTGTTGCGCAACTCATCGCGAATGAAAGCGGCAAGGACGTCCTGAATTTCGAAACCAAGGCAGGGCTGTCGTCCTGCCGCATCGACGCACCGAACACCGTGACCGTCGACATGGGTGCGCCGCGCTTCGGCTGGCAGGAGATCCCGCTCGTCGAGGAATTCCGCGACACCCGCCATATCGAATTGCAGATCGGCCCGATCGACGCACCGGTGCTGCATTCGCCGTCGGCGGTGAATGTGGGAAACCCGCACGCGATCTTCTGGGTCGACGACGTGAACGCGTACGACCTCGCGCGCCTCGGACCGCTTTTGGAGAATCATCCCGTATTCCCCGAGCGCGCCAACATCTCGCTCTGCAAGGTGGCGGCGCGCGATCATCTCACCCTGCGCACCTGGGAGCGCGGCGCGGGGCTGACGAGGGCCTGCGGCTCTGCCGCCTGTGCCGCCAACGCCGCCGCCGTCCGCCTCAAGCTCGCCGATCGCAAGACGCGCGTGACGCTGCCCGGCGGCGATCTCTTCATCGAGTGGCGTGAGCGCGACGACCACATCCTGATGACCGGCCCGGTGGAGATGGAATTCTCCGGCAAGCTGGAGGCCGCCATGCTCGGCGCGCCGGCCTGAGGCGCGTTGTGAGCGTTGATGTCGTCACCTTCGGCTGCCGCCTGAATGTTTCGGAGTCCGAAGCCGTGCGCCGTCACGCCGAAGCCGCGGGCCTCGACAACACGGTCGTCATCAATAGCTGCGCCGTCACAGCGGAAGCCGTGCGCAAGGCGCAGCAGACCATCCGCCGCCTCAAGCGCGAACAACCGCAAGCCCGCATTCTGGTGACCGGCTGCGCCGCGCAGACCGAGCCTGAGACATTCGCCGAGATGCGCGAAGTCGATCAGGTGCTCGGCAATCACGCCAAGCTGCACGCCGAGACTTGGACCGGCGCCAAGCGTGCGCTCGATTTCGGTGTCAGCGCCGAAGAGAAAGTGAAAATCGACGACCTCGGCTCCGTGCGCGAGACAGCACTGCATCTCGTGGATGGCCTCGACGGTCATGTGAGGGCCTTCGTGCAGGTCCAGAACGGCTGCGACCACCGCTGCACCTTCTGCATTATCCCTTACGGTCGCGGCCCGTCGCGCTCCGTCGCCATGGGCGAAGTGGTCGCGCAGGCGCGAAAACTCGTTGAGAACGGCTACCGGGAAATCGTGCTGACAGGCGTCGATCTCACCGCCTGGGGCCTTGATCTGCCCGGCCAGCCGCGGCTCGGTGCGCTGGTGCGCGCGATTCTGCGCCATGTGCCGGAACTGCCGCGCCTGCGTATTTCATCGCTCGACCCGGTCGAGATCGACGGCGATCTTCTTCGCGCGATCGCGGAAGAAAATCGGCTGATGCCGCATCTGCACCTGTCGCTCCAGCATGGCGACGACCTGATCCTCAAGCGCATGAAACGCCGTCACTTGCGCCGTGACGCCATCGACCTTTGCAATAAGGTCCGCCGCCTG
>JAICQA010000158.1 GCA_025929595.1 Xanthobacteraceae bacterium | reverse complement strand
CTGCCGGGGCTCGCGCCGTTTCTGCTGCGCTACTGGGCGGCGTCGCGCGCCGACCGGCTCGACGCGTCGGCGCGTGTGCTCCGGCCGATGCTCGCGGCGGCGCCTGCCGAACATGCAGAGCTGGCGGGGGAAGCGGGTGCCTCGCGGCTCATCCGCAAGGCGGGCCTGCTGAAAGTGTTTCGCAGCGAAAGCGGCGCCGACGAGTCCGCGGTCGACCGGGCCTTCGCCGACGAGTTCGGCGTGCCGTACCAGACGCTCAATCGCGACGAGGTGCTGGTGCGCGAGTCGCACCTGCAGCCCGTCTTCAAAAGCGGGCTGCTCTGGCCCGAGACCGGCAATTGCTCGGATCCCGGCGGGCTCGTGAAAGCCTATGCGTCGCTGTTCGAAAAACTCGGCGGCGTGTTCGTGAAGACCGACGCCCGCTCGCTGCACCAATATTCGGGTGGCTGGCGTGTCGAAACGGACTCCGGTCCACTCGACGCAAAGGAGGTCGTGATCGCAGCCGGTCCGTGGAGTATGGAGATCGCGGAGAAATTCGGTGTGCGCGTGCCGTTTGCGGCCAAGCGCGGCTATCACATGCACTTCAAGGCCAAGGGCAATGCGACGCTGAGCGGTGGCGTCCTCGACGTCGAAGGCGGCTATGCCATGCTGCCGATGGACCGCGGTATCCGCATCACGACGGGGGTTGAGTTCGCGCGACACGATGCCCCGCCGACTCCGGTACAACTCGGCAAGGCACTGCCAAAGGCGCGCGAACTCTTTCCGCTCGGCGAGGCGATCGAAGACAAGCCGTGGATGGGTGCGCGGCCGGCGACGCCGGACTCGTTGCCGGTCGTGGGGCCGGTTTCCGGTCAGGCCGGCTTGTGGCTTGCCTTCGGCCACTCTCATCTCGGCTTCACGCTCGGTCCGCCGACCGGGCGACTGCTCGCTGAAATGATGACAGGCGCGAAGCCGACTTACGATCCGAAACCGCTGCGCGTGGAGCGGTTTTAAATGTTCGCCGTCGTCCCGGGCGAGCGCGCAAGCGCGAGACCCGGGACCGTTCTCAACAGAATACGGTCCCGGATAATTAGCTGCGCGAATTTCCGGGACGATGGCTCTTATCTACCGAATTTGTCGCGCCAGCTTGGCACGCCGCCGGGCAACGACTTTGCTTCATAAACTCCGCGCGCAATGGCGCGCGCCAGGCAGTCGGCTGCCGCGGCGGCGATGTGCGAAAGATCGTACACAGGATCGGCAAGCGGCCGCCTTCTGGTCGAGACGGCGAAGATCACATCGCCATCGAGCGGCGAGAACACCGGATTGATCGCGCGCGCCATGCCCGCGCTTGCCATCACCGCCACCCGCTTGGCCTGCGGCGCGGTCAGGATCGCGTCGGTCGCGACGATGCAGGGCGTGGTGTGCGCGCGCACTTGCCCTTTCATGCGGGCAATTTCGTCCGTCACGGGGAGCGGCGAGGGCAGCCCGTGCCCGCCATATTCGCGTTGCCGCTCGTAAACGGCCGCCAGGAAATGCGGCCCGTCGCCGACCGTGACGCGACCGACAGCGTTGACAGCAGCCAGCGCGCCGACCGTGTGTCCGGACGACAGCTTCATCGACGCCGAGCCAATTCCGCCCTTGAGGTTCTCGGTGGTCGCGCCGGTGCCGGCGCCGACGCTGCCAAGGTCGAAATCGATTGCCGCCGCTTTCGCAGCGGCGTGGCCGAGCTCGCGGTAGGGCGGGAAGCGGCCCCAATTTTTGTCGCCCGGTCCGAGCAAGTCGAACAAGATCGCGCCGGGCACGATCGGCACGCGCGCGGTGCCGATCGCGAAGCCGCGGCCCTGTTCGGCAAGCAACGCCATGACGCCCGCCGCGGCCTCGAGCCCGAAGGCCGAGCCGCCCGAAATCGAGATCGCGTCGATGCGCTCGACGGTTGCGGCGGGATCAAGCAGTTCGGTCTCGCGCGTCCCGGGCCCGCCGCCGCGCAAGTCGAGCGCGGCCACGGCCGGCTCGTCGAACAGAATGGCGGTCGCGCCGGAGCCGAGCGCCTTATCGGTGGCCTGGCCGACGGAGAGGCCCGCGACGTCGGTGATCAGGTTCTTCATGCGGACGATACTTACTGGATTCCCGCTTTCGCGGGAATGAGCGGCGAAACGCGCCGATCACAACGGCGGGAAGGGGCTTGCCAGCGGACGCGGGCTCGCCGCATCTAGCGCCATGATCGACCTCACGATCCCGGTCGTCCTCTTCGCCGGGTTCATCAGCTTCATTTCTCCTTGCGTGCTGCCGCTCGTGCCGCCGTATCTTTGTTATCTGGCGGGCACGACGTTCGAGAACGTGCTGGCACGCGAACAGACTGCGATCGTGGCGCGGCGCGAGATCGCGACGTCGCTCCTGTTCGTGGCGGGGTTTTCAACCGTATTCGTCGCGCTCGGCGCGGGCGCATCCGCGATCGGCGGCGTGCTGCGGGCCTATTCCGATGTGCTGTCGGTGATCGCCGGCGTCGCGATCATCGCCATGGGCCTGCATTTTCTGGGCGTCTTTCGACTGTCCTTCCTCAGCACGACGGCGCGTGTCGACGTGGACAAGCCCGTGGGGTTGTGGGGCGCCTATGTGATGGGGCTTGCCTTCGCATTCGGCTGGACGCCGTGCATCGGTCCGGTGTTGGCCGCCGTGCTCGCCGTGGCCGCGTCGGAGGCGACGGTCGCGAAAGGGGCGGGGCTGCTGGCGGTCTATTCGATGGGTCTCGGCATTCCTTTTGTGCTTGCCGCCTTCGCCATTGGGCCGTTCGTAAAATTGCTCTCGCGCGTGCGGCACAAGCTGCATCTGATCGAGAAGGTGATGGGCGCGCTTCTTGTGCTCACCGGCATCGCTTTTCTGATGGGATGGGTGACGCAGGCGAGTTTCTGGCTGCTGGAGTCGTTTCCGATCCTGCAGCAGTTCGGCTGAGCAAAGAAAAAGGCCCGGCGTTTCGCCGGGCCTCCGTTTCAATCGGCAGACGATCAGTTCGTCTTGCCGGCGATCTCCGCGTAGGAGCCGTCCTTTTTCCATTCGTACCAGACATAGTCGAGCACGGTGATGTCGCCCTTCTTGTCGAAGGACATCTCGCCGAGGACCGTCGGCCACTTCCCGCTCTTGATCGTCGCCGCGACCTTCTTCGGATCGGTGGTCTTGGCCTTGTTCGCCGCCTGCGCCCAGACCTGGAACGAGGCGTAACTGTAGAGCGTGTACCCCTCGGGATCGATGCCCTTGGCCTTGAACTTGGCGACAACGTCCTTGGCTGCCGGCTTGTTGCGCGGGTCGGGACCGAAGGTCATGCGAACTCCTTCACCGGCGGTGCCGGTGATGGCCCAGAACTCGTTGGTGACGAGCGCGTCGCCGCCGACGAGCGCGGTTTTCATTCCCTGGTCGCGCATCTGGCGCAGGATGAGACCGCCCTCGGTGTGATAACCGCCGAGATAAACGACGTCGATATTGGCGGCCTTCATGCGCGACACGAGCGCGGTGAAGTCGCGATCGCCCTGTGCATAAGATTCATACATCGCGACCTTGACGCCGCGCTTCTTGAGGTCGGCGTTGGTCTCGTCCGCGAGCCCTTTGCCGTAGGTCGAGCGGTCGTGGAGGATGGCGATGTTCTTGCCCTTGTAGGCGCTCGCGAGATAAGCGCCGGCAACCGCGCCCTGTTGGTCGTCCCGCCCGCACATGCGGAAGGTGTTCCAGAGCCCGCGCTCGGTATATTGCGGGTTGGTCGAGGCGGGTGAAATCTGCAGCACGTTCGATTCTGCGTACGGCTCCGACGCGGGAATCGACGACGAGGAGCAGAAGTGGCCGATCACGACCGGCAGCTTCATGCTGGCAAGTTTCTCGGCGACCGCGCGCGCCTGCTTGGGATCGCAGGCGTCATCGCCGACTTCGAGTTTCAGTTTTTTGCCGAGGACGCCGCCGGCGGCGTTGATATCGGCGACCGCAAGCTCCGCGCCATTCTTGAATTGCGTACCGAAGGCGGCGTACTGGCCCGTCATGGGGCCGGCGATACCGACGGCGATATCCTGCGCGGCGGCGGTACCGGCAAGGAACGCACTGGCGCCCAACGCAATGCTGGTGAGCCACAATCTATTCATCTGTTTCTCCCGTTGCAGCAGACTGCTTCGGCCCCCCAATCGGGCCGGACGAAGGTCCCACAGTCCCTGACCCATTGTGCCGGTTTCTGCGGCCTTGTCATCCGGAAAGCCGGTCACGGTTTTAATGGCGGGCCGCCTTTATCGGCGGCAGGAACCCGCTCACGCCAGCCGAAGGGGCCGGCGCGCTCATAGAGCCAGCGATACTGGCTGACCATGCGGCGGGCGAGCGTCATGCGGTAAGCGAGGCTGCCGACGGCCAGCAGGTACAGCATGTCGGCGAGGTATGATGGCAGCGACAGCAACTCGGCTTCGAACAGCGCAAAATGGATGAAGCGCACGGCGGCGCCCAGCAACGTCATGTAGGCGGCGAGCTGGTAGTAAGGCCGCCACGTCTCGGCAATGGCCCTGCCGGTGGCCCAGGCCGCCAAGCCACCAAGGATGCCGGTGACAAAGAAAATCGCGAACCAGCCTTCGCCGGCGTAAAGCGACCCCATCATGCCACCTCCGGACGCCGCCGGCCCTCGAGATAGGCGGCGCGAATCTCGGGTTTGGCAAGCAACTCGCGTCCGCTGCCTTGCATGGTGATCTGACCGTTCACGAGCACATAGCCGCGGTGCGCGAGCTTGAGCGCGTGGTGGGCGTTTTGCTCCACGAGCAGCACGGTCAGCCGCTCACGTTCGTTCAACTCGCGGATGGAATCGAAAATCTGCCGCACCAGAAGCGGAGCAAGTCCGAGCGAGGGCTCGTCCAGCAACAAGAGGCGCGGGCGGCTCATCAACGCCCGGCCGATGGCGAGCATCTGTTGTTCGCCGCCCGACAGCGTGCCGCCGCGCTGGTCGCGGCGGCGTTCGAGGATCGGGAACAGGCGGAAGATCTTGTTTACGTCCTCGGTGAAATGCGCGGCTTCGGAGAGGGCGGCGCCGAGCTGCAAATTTTCCAGCACCGTCATGCGCGGAAAGATGCGGCGCCCTTCCGGCGACTGCGCGATCCGCGCGCGGACGATCTCGTGCGTCGGCAGGTGCGTGATGTCGCGACCGTCGAAGACGATCGTGCCTTCGCGCGCCTGTGGTGTGCCGCAGATCGTCATCATCAGGGTCGATTTGCCGGCGCCGTTCGCGCCGATGATCGTGACGATCTTCCCTTCCTGCACGTCGATGTCGACGCCGCCGAGCGCCATGATGCTGCCGTAGAAGGTCTTGACGCCGCGGACCTGGAGGAGGGGCGCGCTCATCGCGTGTCCTCCATGACCACTTCGATCTCTTCCTCTTCAACGCCGAGATAGGCGGCGATAACGGTGGGGTCATTGCTGACCTCGCCGGGCGTGCCTTCGGCGATCTTCTGACCGTAGTCGAGGACGATGACGCGGTGCGAGACATCCATGACGAGGTGCATGTGGTGCTCAATGAGGAGCAGGGATGTCCGCGTCTCCGCGACTATATCGTTCAGCAGGTCGCCGAGCTCATGCGTCTCGCGCGGGTTGAGGCCGGCTGCGGGCTCGTCGAGGCATAGCAGCACCGGGTCGGCGCACATCGCGCGCGCGATCTCGAGCCGCCGTTGCGCGCCGTAGGGGAGATCGCCGGCGGGATCGTCGGCGCGTGCGATCAGGCCGATCTTGTCGAGCCAGTGACGCGCCTTTTCGATCGCGGCCCGCTCGGCCTGACGATAGATCGGCAGACCGAACAAGCCGAACAGCGTGTAGCCGGACT
The DNA here is from genome assembly GCA_025929595.1 of Xanthobacteraceae bacterium. Lineage (GTDB taxonomy): Bacteria > Pseudomonadota > Alphaproteobacteria > Rhizobiales > Xanthobacteraceae > JAUSIF01. The sequence continues at coordinate 752 of JAICQA010000158.1, read as the reverse complement.
TGTTCATGAGTTCGTTGTGCTGCGCGACCAGCAGATTCTCGAGTACCGTCATCGCAGGAAAAAGACGGATATTCTGAAAGGTGCGTGCGACGCGCGCTACTTCTGCGATGCGGAAGTCGAACAGGCGCTCAAGCAGAAACTCTTTTCCATCCGGATGGATGGCGCGGATCATCCCCTCGGTCGGCTGGTAGAAGCCGGTGATGCAATTGAAGACCGTGGTCTTGCCCGCGCCGTTGGGGCCGATGATGGCAGTGATTTCGCCGCGTTTTGCCTGAAAGGAGAGATCGTCCACGGCGACCAGCCCACCGAAACGCATGGTGAGATGCTGCACGTCGAGGATGACCGGCGAGGGCGTCACGACCGCGCCTCTTCGACGATCTTTGCGGGAACCGGCTTCGCCGCGTGCAAATGGATCGACGGATCGCGCTGCGAGATCAGGCCGCGCGGGCGCCAGACCATAATGGCGACCATGGCGAGGCCGAAGATCAGCATGCGGTACTGTTCAAATTCGCGGAATACTTCGAAGCCGCCGACCATGATGAGCGCGCTGAGCGCGACGCCGAGTTGCGAGCCCATGCCACCGAGTACGACGATCGCGACGATCATCGCCGACTCCATGAAGGTGAAGGATTCCGGGCTGATGAATCCCTGGCGAGTGGCAAAAAATGCGCCTGCGATGCCGCCGAACATGGCGCCGAGGGCAAAGGCGGTGAGCTTGGTATTCGTCGTGTTGATGCCAAGCGATCGGCAGG
>JAICQA010000178.1 GCA_025929595.1 Xanthobacteraceae bacterium | reverse complement strand
CGGAGAGCGCGAGCGGCAGGCCAGAGGAAAAGCCAAGCAGCAGGATGATAACGACGCGCGGACGCAGATAGACGGCCAGCGACTCCACGAAGGATCTGCGCGCGACGGTTCCGGTCCGGACAGTGTCGGCCATGCCGCCTTTTCTCATTCTATTTCCGGAAAGTCATCCCGCGCGCGCCACCTATTCCGCGGCGCCCAGCCGTAGCTTGATCGGGGGCAATGGCGCTTCTGCGGCGCTGCCCTCGTCCAGTTCCAGCGCCTCAATCTGTGCGCCGCGTTTCGCGACTTTGTCGGCGGAGATCAGGACTTGGCTGACGTCGTCCGACGCCTGCGCGAAATGCTTTTGCAGATTATAGGCGCGGTCGCGCAGCCGGTTGACGTCGCCCATGAGCTTGCCGACCTCGTCGCGGATCTGCTCCGCCGCCTCGCGCATGCGCGCATCTTTCACGATCGCCTGCAGCACCTGCACCGCCATCATCAGGAGCGAAGGAGAAACGAGCAGCACGCGGGCGCGAAACGCCTTCTGCACCAGGTCGTCGAAATGTTCGTGCAGGTCCGCGTAAACGGACTCCGACGGCACGAACATCAGCGCCATGTCCTGCGTCTCGCCCGGCAGGAAATATCGGTCGGCGATGTCGGAGACGTGTTTCTGAATGTCGGTGCGCAGTCGCTGCGAAGAGACCTTGCGTTCTTCCTCCGTGCGCGCTTCGCGGAAGGCGGTGATCGCCTCGAGCGGAAACTTGGCGTCGATGATAAGCGGCCGCTCGTCGCCCGGCAAAAAGACGGCGCAGTCCGGCCGCTTGCCGTTCGAAAGCGTGAACTGGAACGCGAAGGCGTCCTTCGGCAAGCCGTCCGAGACGATCGCTTCCATGCGGCCTTGGCCGAACGCACCGCGCGCCTGCTTGTTCGCGAGCACGTCCTTGAGCGTCACCATGTGTGAGGAGAGCTCCGCGAGCCGCGCCTGTGCGGCGTCGACGACCGCGAGCCGTTCGTTCAGTTGCGACAGGCTCTCGTTCGTCGTCTCGGCGCTGTATTGCATGCGCTCGCTCAGGCGGTGCGAAACGGAGTCGAGCCGCTCCGTCACCGCCTGCTGCAACTCAGCTTGACGGGTGCCGAGAATCTCCGCGAGCGTCTGCATGCGGCCCGACGACTCCGCCTGCGCGCGCATGAGATCGGTGAGGCGGTCTTCGAGGGCGTCGGCACGCGCTTCCTGATCGTCGGTCTCCAGCGCGCGGCGCCGGCCCGATCGCCACAGGCTGATTGCGACCGCAACCAGCAGAATCAGCGCAGTGGCCGCGAGGGCGAGCAGCATCTCGCCCGTCGTTATCGGGTGGCCGCCAAGGAGGAAGAGAACGTCACTCATGAGCTTCTCCTGCGCCCTCATAGCGCGATTCGCACTCTAAGAACGAATAGTGAACACTTTGGCAAGGGTCTTTTCAAGGCCGCTGAATGCGGGCGATTTGACCCCCCGCGCGGCGCGCCCTATTTCGCCTCCATGGCCATCCGCCCCATCATCTTCCTGCCCGACAAGCAGCTCCGCCTCGTCTCCGAACCGGTCGTCAAGATCGACAAGAGCGTGAAGGAACTGGTCGCCGACATGTTCGAGACTATGTACGACGCGCCCGGCGTCGGCCTCGCGGCGATCCAGGTCGGCGTGCCGAAGCGCGTGATCACGATCGACGCCACGCGCGGCGACGACGAGAAAGATCCGATCGCCATGATCAACCCCGAGATCGTGTGGGAGTCCGATGAGACGATCGCGCATGAGGAAGGCTGCCTGTCGATCCCGGATTATCTCGACATGGTGATTCGGCCCGAGCGCGTGCGTGCCCGCTTCCTCGACGCCGATGGCAAGCAGCAGGAGATCGAGGCCGACGGCCTGCTCGCGCGCGTCATCCAGCACGAGATCGATCACATCAACGGCGTGCTCTTCATCGACCATCTGTCGAAGCTCAAGCGCGACCGCGTCGTCAAGAAATTCACCAAGGCCGCCAAGCGCATCGCGGCGGAATAGACCGTGCGCATCGTCTTCATGGGTACGCCGGACTTCGCCGTGCCGACGCTTATCGAGCTCCTTAGCCGTGGCCATGACATCGCCGCGGTCTACACGCGCGCGCCCGCTGCAGCCGGCCGCGGCATGGGCGAGCGCCGTTCGCCCGTGCATGAAGTGGCGGCGCGTTCCAATATTCCGGTGCTTCATCCGGCTTCGCTCAAGGGCGAGGAAGCCACCGAGACATTGCGCGCGCATAATGCCGACGTTGCCGTCGTCGTCGCCTACGGGCTGATCTTGCCCAAAGCCATTCTCGATGCGCCGCCGCTCGGTTGCCTGAACCTGCACGCTTCGCTGTTGCCGCGCTGGCGGGGTGCAGCGCCGATCAACCGCGCGATCATGGCGGGGGACGCCGAGACCGGCGCGATGGTGATGCGCATGGACGAAGGGCTCGATACAGGCCCTGTCGCACTCGCCGAACGCGTTCAGATCGGCGCCGATGAGACGGCGGGTGAGTTGCACGACCGGCTGATGCGCGTCGGTGCGGACCTGACAGCGCGCGCCATTGCCGCGTTGGAGCGTGGCTCGCTCCACTTCAAGCAGCAGCCGGCGGAAGGCGCGACCTACGCCAAAAAAATCGAGAAGGGCGAGACGAAAATCGAGTGGTCGCGTCCGGCGCGCGAGGTGCACAATCATATTCGCGGCCTCTCGCCTTTTCCGGGCGCTTGGCTTGAGACGACCGATGGCGTGCGCGTAAAGGTGCTGCGCTCGACGCTCGTTGACGGCAAAGGCGCCCCCGGCACGGTGCTCGACGACTCGCTCACCATCGCTTGTGGCCAAGGCGCTGTGCGGCTCCTCGACGTGCAGCGCGCCGGCGCGAAAGCCATGAGCGCCACGGAGTTCCTGCGCGGTACGGCACTTAAGGCAGGAACGGTCCTGGCATGAGCACGCCCCCGCTCGTGATCCGACCCGAAACGGCCGCCGACCGCGACGCGCTCCGCGCCCTGCACCGCGCGGCCTTTGGCGGCGAGGCCGAAGCGAAACTCGTTGACGCGCTCCACGCCGAAGGCGCTGTCGTCCTGTCGCTCGTCGCGGAAGAAGGCGGCCAGATTGCCGGTCATGTGCTGTATTCCCGGCTGACGCTTGATCCGCCATGCGCTGGCGCCTTGTCGCTTGCACCGGTCTCCGTCGCGCCCGCGCGGCAGAAGCGTGCAATCGGCTCGCGCCTCATCGCGGACGCTCATCGCATGCTGGCGGCGCGCGGGGAAAAGATTGTTTTTGTGCTCGGCGATCCCGCTTACTACGAGCGTTTCGGATTTTCCGCTGCCGCCGCGAAGCCCTTCCGCACGCCTTATGACGGCGAATACATGCAGGCGCTCACGCTCGCGCCGGAGGCGCCGAAATCCGGCACGGTGCGCTATCCGGCTGCGTTCGCGCGCCTGGAGTAACTCATGCCCCGCTACAAGCTCGCCATCGAGTATGACGGCACGCCCTTTGTCGGCTGGCAGGTGCAGGACAACGGCCGCTCGGTCGCGGGCGCGATCACCGAAGCCTTCAGCAAGTTTGCCGGCGAGACGCCGAAAGTATCCGGTGCCGGAAGAACCGACGCGGGCGTTCATGCCCTCGGCCAGGTGGCGCATGTCGATCTCGCGAAGGACTGGGACACGGACACGATCCGTGACGCGCTCAACGCGCATCTGCGACCGGAACCCGTCGCTATTCTGAATGTCGAAGCGGTCGCCGCAGATTTTGACGCGCGTTTCTCGGCCAAAGCACGACATTATCTGTATCGCATCGCCAACCGCCGCGCCGATCTCGCGCTCGACCGCGACCGCGCCTGGCGCTTAACCCGTCCGCTCGACGCGCGCGCGATGCACGAGGCGGCGCAGAAGCTCGTCGGTCATCACGATTTCACGACTTTTCGTTCGACCGAGTGCCAGGCGAAATCGCCGATGAAGACGCTCGACAAACTCGACGTGTCGCGCGACGGCGACGAGATTCGCATTGAAGCCTCGGCGCGTTCGTTCCTGCACAACCAGGTGCGTTCGATGGTCGGCTCGCTTGTGCAGGTGGGCGAGGGGAAGTGGAGTGCCGCCAATCTCGCCGATGCGCTTCAAGCAAAAGACCGCACGCGCTGCGGGCCGGTGGCGCCGGCGTGCGGGCTGTATCTTGCGCGCGTGGATACTAGAACCTCGTCGTCCCGGGCGAGCGGCACCGCGAGACCCGGGACCGTTTGCTGAAATTTTCTGACGGTCCCGGATAACGCGCTGCGCGCGTTTCCGGGACGACGATCAAGAGAAATACCGCTCCAATACGCGCCCGTAAATCTTGGCGAGCTGCTGCAAGTCCGCGACCGGCACATGCTCGTCGATCTGGTGCATGGTCTGGCCCACAAGGCCGAAATCCACCACCGGGCAGTAGTCTTTCACAAAGCGCGCGTCGGATGTCCCGCCGCCGGTGGTGAGCGCGGGCTTTTTGCCGGTCACGTCCGCGATCGCGCCCGCGATCAGGTCCACGAACGGCCCCGGCTGCGTGATGAAGCTGTCGCTCGCGGGCTCCCAGTCGAACTTCACCTGCGCCGTCGGCGCCGCCTCACGCGCGCGCAGCTTGATCAGTTCCTTCAGGCTCTGCGGCGTGTGCTTGTCGTTGAAGCGCACGTTGAACTTCGCCTTCGCCTCGCCGGGAATGACGTTGAACGCGGCGTTCCCCACATCGACCGAAACCACCTCGAAGTTCGAGCGGTCGAAATGCCATGAGCCGTCATCGAGCGGCTCTTGCAACTTGTTCAGGATCGCGATCAGCGCGCGGATCGGGTTGTCGGCATGGTGCGGGTAGGCGACATGCCCGGCCTTGCCAGCGATGGTGAGCGTGCCCGAGAGCGAGCCGCGCCGGCCGATCTTGATCGTGTCGCCGAGCGTCGTGACGCTCGTCGGCTCGCCGACGATGCAGTGGTCGAACACTTCGCCGCGCTCCTTGGCCCAGGCCAGCAACTTCACCGTGCCGTTCACGCCCGGCCCTTCCTCGTCGCCGGTGATGAGGAAGGAGATCGTGCCCTTGGGCTTGCCCTTGTTCGCCTTCGCGTAATCGAGCGCGGCCCCGGCAAAGGCCGCGATCCCGCCCTTCATGTCCACGGCGCCTCGGCCGTAGAGCACGCCGTCCTTCACGTCACCCGAAAACGCACCGTGCTTCCAGCGCGCTTCCTCGCCCGGCGGCACCACGTCGGTGTGGCCGGCAAACGCAAGATGCGGCGCGCCGCTGCCGATCTTCGCGAACAGGTTCTCGACTGAAGGCGTGCCGGGCGCGTCGAACGTGACGCGATGCGCCTCGAAGCCCGCGTCCTTGAACAGCCGCTCCAGAAAGCGCAGCGCGCCGCCTTCCGCCGGCGTAACCGAGCGGCAGCGGATCAGCGATTGCGCGATGGCGACAGGATCGGCTTGCATGTTACCCTCTCATTTCCGCGCAAGCGGGAATCCAGCCCGCAACAACAGAAAGTTCAGGCGACGCCGCCCTGGTCCCCGCCTTCGCGGGGACGAGCGGAGATCACTTGTCCGACGTCTCAGCGTTCCCACTCGTTCAGTCTCGCAGCAATTCGTTGATCGAGGTCTTGGCCCGCGTCTTCTCATCCACGCGCTTGACGATCACCGCGCAGTATAGAGAAGGGGCGGGCTCGTTGCCGGGCCCGGAGCGGCCCGGCAGCGTGCCGGAGACGACGACGGAGTAGGGCGGCACTTCGCCCATATAAATCTTGCCGCTCTCGCGATCGACGATCTTGGTCGAAGCGCCGAGATAGACACCCATGGAGAGCACCGAGCCCTTGCGCACGATGACGCCTTCGGCGACCTCGGCGCGCGCGCCGATGAAGCAATCGTCCTCGATCACGACGGGGCCGGCCTGCACCGGCTCCAGCACGCCGCCGATGCCGGCGCCGCCGGAGATGTGGCAGTTCCTTCCGATCTGCGCGCAGGAGCCGACGGTGGCCCAGGTGT
>JAICQA010000425.1 GCA_025929595.1 Xanthobacteraceae bacterium | reverse complement strand
CGTCGATCGTGACCGGCCTTCAACAGATCGTCGCGCGCAATATCGACCCGCTCGAAAGCGCGGTGGTGTCGGTCACATTGTTCCAGGCGGGGTTCACCGACAACGTGATTCCGCAGCACGCGCTCCTGCGCGGCACCTGCCGCAGTCTCAAGGCGCCGATCCGCGATATACTCGAGGCGCGTGTCACGGAAGTGGCCCAGGCCGTCGCGCGCCTGCACGGCGCCAAGGCCAATGTGCGTTATCAGCGCGACTATCCGGTGGTTGTGAACGATCAGGATGCGACGGATTTCGCCGTTTCGGTGGCGCGCGAGGTGACGGGCGGGGAACGTGTCGATGCCGATATCACGCCGGTCATGGGCGGCGAAGACTTTTCCTTCATGCTTCGGGCGCGGAAGGGCAACTTCATCTTCATCGGCAACGGCGACAGCGCCAACCTTCATCATCCGGCCTACGATTTCAACGATAAGGCCATTCCGTTCGGCGCCTCCTATTGGGTGCGGCTGGTGGAGAACGCGCTGCCGGCCTGAGCCCGACGCCGCCATTGAATGCCAATGAATGTATCGGCGTATCTGCGACACCCGCTCCTGCTGCTCGCGGCCGTGTCGCTGGCCGTCGGGTTCATCTGGTACATCCTCGGCCTGCCGGTTCAGATGCCGCGCAGTCCGCTCGCGGTCGCCGAAAAGTTGGGTTGCGTCGCCTATGCGCCCGCGGATATCGGTCAAGGAGAACCTGCCGAAATCCCGCTGGCGCAGATCGAAGCCGATCTTGCGGCATTGGCGGAGCACGCCTCCTGCATTCGGACGTACCGCACCGGTGCCGGGCTCGACCGCGTTGTTGATGCCGCCGCGAGACACGGTCTCAAAGTCCTGATCGGCGTCTCGGTCGGGCGCGACATGGCCGAGAACCGCGCCGAGCTTGAGCGCGCGGTCGTGGCAGCGGAGGTTCAGCGCGAAACCATCGCGGCCATCGTCGTTGGCGACCGCCCGCTCAGCCAACGCAGCATTCGCCAGTCGGATCTTCTGCGCGTGATCCGTGAGTTGCGGGAGCGGACGAAACTGCCGATCACTTCTGCGGAATTTGCGGAGACGTGGCTGGAGGCCGACCAGTTGGCGGCCGCCGTCGACCTCATTCTTCTGCGCGTGCCGCTTTACGACGCGCTCTTCCCGCCCGCGGCGTCCGCCGCAGCCGCCGTCGCGGCGGAAGCGCGGGAGAGGGTCGTTGCCGAATACCCCGGCAAGGAGGTAGGGCTCGAAGCAGGATGGCCGAGCGCCGGGCGCATGCGCGAGCTGGCGCTCCCGACTCCGTCGTCCCAGGCGCGCGTGACACACGACTTGCTCGCGAGCGCCCGGACCGGCCGATTTCAGCTTGTGTTGTTTGAGGGGATCGACAATCCCGCGCGCGCAACCGGGATGGGAACGGCGGCCTCGCATTGGGGATTGCTGCCTTCCGCAGCCGAGCCGCCAAAGTTCATCCTCGGCGGGGCGGTGGTCAATCATCCGCTCTGGTTCACCCAGGGTGCCACCGGCGTGATGTTCGCTTTTGTCATTTTCGCCGCCGCGTTCCTCGGCGCTCGCAGCGCCGGCCCGCACGCCGCCGAGTCGGTCAAATGGCCGCCCGTCGCGTTGATTGCATTCGGCGCCAGCCCGTTGCTGGGCTGGGCGATAGCCGAGCTGCCGCTGCAAAATCACACGGTCGGAGAGTGGATCCTTGGCGCGGTCCTGTTGCTGCTCGCAATCGTCACGCCACCGGTCTGTGCCGCCGCCGTCATTCGCCGAGTGCCTTTCGAGGGCTTCGGGGCGCTGCTCGACCCCGCGATCCGGCGGCATGCGCATCCATTGGCGCGGGTCGCGGGCACGCTGTTCGCGATGACCGTCTTTGTTGCGCTCGCCATCGGGCTGATGCTGGTTTTCGATCCCGAGACGCGCGCCCTTCCTTTCGCGCCGCTGACCGGGCCCGCGATTGCTTTGCTCGTGCTGGCGTTGCTGTGCCCGCCGGG
>JAICQA010000219.1 GCA_025929595.1 Xanthobacteraceae bacterium | reverse complement strand
TGCGTTCGATCCGCCGGTCGAGGGCGTGCAATGGGGCCGCGGACCGGTCGGATGCGCGCGCTGGACCGGCGTGCGGCTCGGCGACGTGCTCAAAGCCTGCGGCGTGAAACGCTCCGCCGTTTATACAGCGCACCACAGCGGCGACCTGCAAACAGACGCCAACGAGCCCGCGATCTCACGCGGGATTCCGATTGCGAAGGCACTGGCGCCGGAGACGCTGCTCGCGTTCGAGATGAGCGGAGCGCCGCTCCCCTTCCTGCACGGCGGTCCGTTGCGCGTAGTCGCACCAGGCTTTCCCGGCTCGGCGTGGCAGAAATGGCTGACGCGGCTTGAGCTGCGCGACCGCGAGCACGACGGCGCGAAGATGAACGGCACCGACTATCGGTTGCCGCGCCGCAGATACGTGCCGGGCGAAGCAGTCCACGAGCGGGACTTCGACGTGATTGTCGACATGCCGGTGAATTCGATCATCACCTCGCCGCGCGACGGCTTCGATGCACGTGGAGGCAAAATCGACGTGCGCGGCTTCGCGTGGAGCGGTCATGTGCCGGTGCGCGCGGTCGAGGTCTCGACGGATGGCGAGCGATGGCTTCCTGCTCAACTTGAGCCCGAAGTCGAGCGCTTCGCTTGGCGGCGCTTTCGTGCATCGATCAATGTCCCCGCAGGACCCCTGACGGTCATGGCCCGCGCGACGGACGCCGAGGGGCACACCCAGCCGCTCGAGGCGCCCTGGAACCCGCGCGGGTACTGCAATAATGCGGTCCACCGCGTCCGAGGGCGGCCTTAGGCGCTCCGGCGGTACCCGCTTGCACCGCAGCGAAAATCCCCTATAAAGCCGCTTCTTCGTAGGTCCCGGCCGGGGGCTGAACGGACGGCTTCGCGAGAAGCAGGGTGTCTCACCCGTCGTCCCGTGTTCCCGCCATCGAGATCGAGCCTTTCCGAGGCTCGCTGGGCTCGGCGCCGGCACCGCGAACTGGAAAAGGAAGGGCACTGAATGCCGTTTTACGAGCATATCTTTCTTGCGCGCCAGGACCTCTCGGCGCAGCAGGCCGAAGAGCTGATGGCGCAGTACAAGGGCGTCGTCGAGCAGAACGGCGGGAGCATCGTCGGCGACCCGGAATACTGGGGCGTTAAGTCGCTCAACTACCGCATCAAGAAAAACCGCAAGGCGCATTTCGTCATGCTGCGCCTCGACACGCCGCCCGCCGCCGTCGACGAGATGGAGCGGCAGGAGCGGATCAACGAAGACATCATCCGCTTCATCACCGTGCGCGTCGACGCGCATGATGAAGGCCCGTCGATCATGCTGCAGAAGCGTGACCGCGACGAGCGTCGCGAGGAGCGCCGCGGCCGCCGCGATGACGGCGAAGGCGGATTTGAAGTTGCTGAGGAGGTCCGGGAATGAGCTTCGGTGGTGGTGGTCGCGATGGTGGAGGCGGCGGAGCACGCCGTCCGTTCATGCGCCGGCGCAAGACCTGCCCGTTCTCGGGCGATAACGCGCCGAAGATCGACTACAAGGATGTGAAGCTCCTGCAGCGTTACGTCTCGGAGCGCGGCAAGATCGTGCCGTCACGCATCACGGCGGTGTCCTCGATCAAGCAGCGCGAACTCGCGATGGCGATCAAGCGCGCGCGTTTCCTCGGACTATTGCCGTATGTGATTCGCTGAACGACGCCGGGCGGTCTTCCCGCCCGGTGCTAACTCGTAAGCCGCGGTGAAAATCCGGCGGCGATGGTTGGGGCGGAATGGTCCGCCTCTAACCGCTGCAAAGCGGGACAGCTGACGATGGTACTACTGCTTCTTGTCGGACTCGGCGCGGGCGTGACCGCGGCCCTCCTGTTCGCGACGCTCGCGACGGGCCAGGCTTTCGCGGTCGGACTCTTCTATCTGACGCCGCTGCCGATCCTGCTCGCCGCGATCGTGTGGAATCACATCGCCGGCGCGATTGCGGCACTCACTGCCGCGCTCATTCTCGGTTCCTTTCTCGGCGGCTGGTTCGTGCTGGCCTTCACGGTCGGCATCGGCCTGCCCGCTTATCTCCTCGGCTATCTCGCGCTGCTCGGCCGCAGCGATGAGAACGGCGAGATGGAGTGGTATCCGCCCGGCCGTCTCGTGCTGGCGGGCGCGTTGATCGCGGCGACGGCGACCGCGCTGAGCATCCCTGCCCTCGGGACGGACATCGATTCCTATCGCGCGGCGCTCAAGGAAGCCTTCGAGCGTGTCTTTCGCGCGCAGACCGACACGCCCACCGAGCGCCCGTTGTCGCTGCCCGGAATTCAGGACACGCAGCGCACGCTCGAACTGCTTACGATCGTCATGCCGCCGGCGGCGGCCGTCGTTGGCATGGTGACGAGCCTCGCCAATCTGTGGCTCGCGGGCCGCGTCGCGCGCGTCTCGGGACGGCTGGCGCGGCCGTGGCCCGATCTCGCCGAGTTGCGTTTTCCGCCGGCAGCGCCGCTGCTTCTTGCGGTCGCCGTCGCAGGCACCTTCCTGCCCGGTCTCATCGCGGTCGTGGCCGGTTTGTTCGCGGCGACGCTGCTGGTGGCCTACGCGCTCCTCGGCTTCGCCATCGTCCACCACGTCAGCCGCCGATACTCAGCGCGTTTGTTATTGCTCACTGCAATGTGGCTCGCCGTGTTCATGATCGGTTGGCCGATCCTGATCGCGGCGCTCATCGGCCTCGCCGATTCCTTCATCGACTTCCGTGCGCGCTTCGGCGCACCAAGCGGCGGCGCTTCGCCGACGTAAACATCGAACTACGAACGAGAGAACAGGAGTACATCATGCAAGTCATTCTACTCGAGCGCGTCGCCAAGCTCGGCCAGATCGGCGAAGAGGTGCGCGTGCGCGACGGTTTCGCGCGCAACTTCCTGCTGCCGCAGGGCAAGGCGCTGCGCGCCACCGAAGCGAATCGCGCCAAGTTCGAGGGCATGAAGGCCGACCTCGAAGCCCGCAACCTCGAGAAGAAGAGCGAAGCGGAAGGTGTCGCGAAGAAGCTGGACAGCCACAGCGTCATCGTCATCCGCCAGGCCGGCGAAGGCGGGCAGCTTTACGGCTCGGTGTCCACGCGCGACATCGCGAACGCGCTCGGCGAGGACGGCTTCAAGGTCGACCGCAACCAGATCGTGCTCAACATCCCGATCAAGTCGATCGGCCTGCACAAGATGCCGGTCGAGCTGCATGGCGAGGTCGAGGTGGAGGTCACCGTGAACGTCGCGCGCAACGCCGACGAGGCGGCGCGTCAGGCGCGCGGCGAAGACCTCACCATCACGCGCACCGACGAGGAAGAAGAGCGCGCGCAGGCCGGCATCGCGGCGGAGAAGTTCTTCGAGAAGCCGGCCGAGGGCGAAGAAGCCGCCGAAGCCGCGGCTGCTCCGGCCGAGGGCGAGGCCGAGGCCAAGCCCGCGAAAAAAGCGAAGAAGGAAAAGGCGCCGAAGGAATAAGTCTGTCGTCCCGGACGCTCGCGCAGCGAGCGATCCGGGACCGTCTGCTCGAATATGCCGCGAACGATCCCGGGTCTCGGGCGGAGCTTGTCATCGGGCCGCGCTTCGCGCGGACCCGTTGGCCCTCGCCCGGGATGACGAATCAAATTTCTACAGAAACGACTTCAGCACCAGCCACTCGTCGCCCCACCAGCGCATGTAGAGCGCGCACAGGCAGGGGAACACCCAATAGTGGCCGAGGGCGTTGAACACGCCGAGGCGGTCGCCGCGCGCCCGCACCTCTTCGGCGATTCGGCGGCCGTCGGAAACCAGATCGGACGCCGTCGTGCGCATCGCGCCGGCCAGCCGCGCGAGCACGACCACCGTGATGTTCCGCTTTCCGCGTTCGACCTGCGAAATGTAGGTGCGGTCCACGTCCGCCTCGAGCGCAAGCTCTTCCTGCGAGAGACCGGCGGCCTTGCGCGCCCGGCGGATATTCTCAGCCACGGTGGTGATGATCGCCATTTCCTGCATCGCTGTCCCAGCCCTTCCCTTCAGTACCGGCCAAATCGACGTGGTGGGGTCCCCTGAAGCCCCGCCGCCGGCCAAGATAATCGCACTTGACCGATGAGGACACCCTGTAAAGTCGTGGGTTTCCGTATGACGAGCATCGGCCCACGGACGATCGTCATCACCCTATAGGGGACCCCCGCGTCACGATCAACCAACCCAGAGTGACTGTTGCGGGCCAGCCACAGGTTCTCGTGATTGTGGCTGATAGTCCTCACAGTGGGTTGTCGATTAAAGTCTACAAACGATACTGTGCCCCATCGCAACAAACGGAGGGCGCGATGAATCGAGTAATAATCAGGGGGCTATTGGGCGCCGCGGCGGGAATCGCCATGGTGTCCGGCGCCCAAGCGGCGGACATGCCTGTGAAGGCGAAGCCCGTCGAGTATGTGAAGATCTGCTCCGCTTACGGCGCAGGCTTCTACTACATCCCGGGCACTGACATCTGCCTGCGCGTAGGCGGATATGTGTACTACGAATTCGGCGCGAAGGGCACGAGCGCCATCGCCAACATCTACTCTTCGCTTGGCGCCGACGGTCCGATCGACCACGACTACAACTACTACAACTCGCGCACGTCGGCGAAGGTCATCCTCGACGCGCGTCAGAACACGGCCTACGGCACGCTGCGCGCGACGTTCTCGCTCGGGCCGACCAACGCCAACCACTCGACGGCGGCGGGCCTCGACTACGCCTACATCCAGTTCGCGGGCTTCACCTGGGGCTACACGAACTCGTTCTTCAGCATGGGCGGTGCCTACTCGGTCGTCGCCAACCCGGCGCTCGACTGGTCGTGGATCAACGTCTTCGCCTATACCGCGCAGCTCGGTAACGGCGTGACGGCTTCGATCTCGTTCGAAGATCCGGAAGGACGCCGCGCCAACATCTCGCCGTATGGCGGACGCTGGTCGCCGGAAATCGTCGGCAACTTCAACGTCACGCAGGCTTG
>JAICQA010000106.1 GCA_025929595.1 Xanthobacteraceae bacterium | reverse complement strand
GAAGAAGCGATGGTCTTTCAGAAGCGCGGGCCCGAGCGCCTCGGCACGCGGACAGAGTTTCGCCATATGCGCGCGGTCCATGTTGGAGCCGTAGGCGAAGTAATGGCGCATTATTCGACCTCGTCATCCCGGCCGAGCGCGAAGCGCGAGAGCCGGGATCGTTCTCGATCAGCAAACGGTCCCGGCTCGCGCCACGCCTACGGCGCGGCTTGGCCGGGACGACAACTATTGAAACTCCACAATCGCCGCATCCACCGCGACGCTCTCGCCGGGCTTGACGTGAACGGTCTTCACCTTGCCGTCGCGCTCGGCGCGCAGCACGTTTTCCATCTTCATGGCTTCCACCACCGCGATGGTCTCGCCCGACTGCACCTCTTGCCCCGGCTTGACGGCGATCGAGAGCACCAGCCCCGGCATCGGGCTTTTCACGACCTTGCCGGAGTCTGCCGACTTCTTCTCCGGCATCAGGCTCGCAAGCGCCGCTTCGCGCGCCGTGTAGACATAGACTTTCTCGCGTGACCCGCGATGGCTGAGCAGAAAGCCGTTCGCCATCGGCCGCACGTGAACCGCCACCTCACGCCCGTCGATCAGGCCGCGCCAGATCGGATCGCCGGGTTTCCAGTGCGATTGCAGCACCAGCGTCCGCTTCTTCGTGTCGGCCAGGCGCACGGCAAAGGCGTCCTCCTGCCGCACGATTTCCAGCTTCACGTCCTGCGCGCCCACGCGTACCACGCGCTCCTTTTGGCGCGTCACGAGCCGGCCGGTAAGCTGGCCCGAGATGCGCCGCTTGCGCTCGCCGTAAACATGATCGAGCGCCGCACCGACGGCGGCCAGGGTCGCGAGCGTATCGCCTTCCGGTGCGACGCCCTTGAAGCCGTCGGGAAATTCTTCGGCAATGAAGCCGGTCGATAACGTTCCTTTCCGGAAGCGCTCCGACTGCATGACCGCCGCGAGAAACGGTACGTTGTGTTCGACGCCTTCAATCGCAAACGCGTCGAGCGCGTCGGCCATCGCGTCGACGGCCGCAAGCCGTTCGGAAGCATGCGTAACGAGCTTGGCGGCCATGGGGTCGTAGAACATCGAAATCTCGTCGCCCTCGACGACACCCGTATCGACGCGCACGGTCGCGCCGCCGCGTGTGCCTTCTTCCGGCGGCCGGTAGCGCACCAGGCGCCCGATCGACGGCAGGAAGCCGCGGAACGGATCTTCCGCATAAATGCGGCATTCCATGGCCCAGCCGTTGCGCTTCACGTCGCCCTGCCTGATCGCGAGCTTCTCGCCCGCGGCGACACGGATCATCTGCTCGACGAGATCGATGCCCGTCACAAGCTCCGTCACCGGATGCTCGACCTGCAATCGTGTGTTCATTTCGAGAAAATAGAAGCTCTTGTCCTGCCCGGCGACGAACTCGACCGTGCCCGCGCTGTCGTAGTTCACAGCCTTCGCAAGCGCGACCGCCTGCGCCCCCATCGCCGCGCGGATCTTTTCATCAAGCAGCGGCGACGGCGACTCCTCGATGACTTTCTGGTTGCGGCGCTGGATCGAGCACTCGCGCTCATTCAGGTGGATGACATTGCCATGCTTGTCGCCCAGCACCTGGATTTCGATGTGGCGCGGATTGATGATGAACTTCTCGATGAACACACGGTCGTCGCCGAACGAGGACTTCGCCTCCGACTTGGCACGAGCGAAACCTTCCGCCACCTCGGCTGCGCTCGCGGCGATGCGCATGCCCTTGCCGCCGCCGCCCGCCGATGCCTTGATCATCACCGGGTAGCCGATCTCGTTCGCGATCTTGACGGCGTGCCTGTCGTCCTCGATCACGCCGAGAAAACCCGGCACCGTCGAGACCTTGGCCTTGGCCGCGAATTTCTTGCTTTCAATCTTGTCGCCCATCGCCTCGATGGCGTGGACATTCGGCCCGACGAAGACGATCCCGGCCTTCTCCAGTGCGCGGGCAAATTCGGCCCGCTCGGACAGAAAGCCGTAGCCGGGATGCACTGCTTCCGCGCCCGTCTTCTTACAGGCATCAATGATGTTGTCGACCACGAGGTAGGACTGCGCCGCCGCGGCGGGACCTATCCCGACCGCCTCATCGGCCATGCGTACATGGAGCGCATTCGCGTCGGCGTCCGAATAGACGGCGACCGTGGCGATGCCCATGCGCTTCGCCGTCTTCATCACCCGGCAGGCGATCTCGCCGCGGTTCGCGATCAGGATTTTCTTGAACATGCCCGGCCCATCGAAGACGCGTCCCAAAAGGTTTGGGATGGGCCGCCCGGTCTTGTCAATTGTCCGCCCCTAAAGCCCGTCCGCCATCCCGATCATCGCTGCGGCGACCGCGAGACCGGCGGCCACCGGCAAGACGAGGCCGAGCGTAAGCGCCAAAGCACAGGGACGACCGGCCCGGGTAAGCCCGATAACGAGTTTGAGCGCGTTGTTGGCGCCGATGGCGAGCATCACGCCGAGTGCCGCAGCGGCTGGCGTAATCGTGTCGCGCGCGAGACGCGCCATGGAGAAGGCCGCGGCATCGACAGTGGCGGTCCCTGCAACCACGGCCGCGACCAGCGCGCCGCGCGGACCAAGCCATTCCGCGATGGCCTCGGTCGCAAAAAGGACCACGCCGAGGAGAATGGCGAGCCCGAAGGTGTCTTTGATCGAGAATGGATTGCTCAAATGAAATTCGACGCCCGACCTCGATTGCATGCCGCGCCGCGCATAAAAGAAGACGACGGCAAGGGCGATCAGGATTGCCGCGCCGATGGGTGCGGCCGCCTGAATGCCGACCAGCGGATTGAGCGCGGCGACCACCACCAGCGCCCTCAGATAAGAGACGGCGCTTGCCAGCGTGATCCCGGCCGCGAGCAGATCGTTGTTGCCGCGCGACTTCCCTGCCCGGCGAGACAGGTCGGCGGTCACCGCCGTTGATGAGACCAGGCCGCCCGCCGCGGACGCAACGAGCAGTCCGCGCGAGTTGCCGAGAATCTTCACGGCCACATATCCGGCGAACGACACGGCTGCGAGGACGACCGCCAGCAGCCAGATCTCGCGCGGGTTCACGCCCCCGAACGGGCCGTAACTCTCGTTCGGAATCAGCGGCAGCGCGAGCAGCGTCATGGTGACGAGCACGAGGCCCGCGCGCAGCTCCAACCACGTGATCTTGGTCAACCAGCCGTGCAGCGGCTCGCGCACCGCGAGGACGATCGTGACGACGACGCCGATCGCGGCGGCGAGGATCGGGTCGCCGACCATCGCATAAACGCCGAGCGCGAAGGTCGCGATGGCGGCGACCACCGTGGTCACGCCGTAGCTGTCTTCGTCCACGACTTCGCGGAATCGAAAGGTCGCGAACACGGCCGTGTAGGCAAAAACGCCCACGGCGATCACGATGCCGCCGCCAACCACATCCTCAAGCGACTTTGCGATGGCTCCGAACACACCGCCGAGCAGACCCGAGAGCGTGAAGGTGCGGATACCCGCCGTGCGCTGGCCCGCGCCCGCGTCGCGCTCGCGCCAGCCGCGCTCGATACCGACCAGAAGTCCGATGGCGATCGCAGCCAGAAACCGTTGCAGGATGTCGATGTCGAGATTCACGGGTGCTCCAACAGCTAGTCGAGGCGTTCGAGACGCCCAGGCGCGGCAGGCGCTAGCGGACTTCCACCTTCACCAGGATATTCGCGCAGGCAGACGTCTCGCCGTCCTGCCGGCAGAAGGCGAAGGCAAATTCGTCCGGCCCCCGGTAACCGGGATTGGAACGATAGTAGGCGCCCGAAGTTCCATGCACCCGTACACCGCCATAACGCGGATGATCGGTGATCTCGTTCACGTCGATGACGATCTTGTCGCGCAATGGAAACTGGACCCGGCAATCCTTCCCGCTCGACACCATCATGCGCACGATCTGCTCGGCGTTGAATTCAACCGTGTTGCGGTAGATGACGCATTCCGCGCTCGCCGCCGGTTGCGCGCTGAATGCGGCTCCGGCAAATGCAGCCAACGCCAAGCGTTTCATCGCGGCTCACGCCGCCCGGGTCATGAACGAGCCCGCGCCCGACGCCGCGTCTCCCTGACCGGTGAAGAATTGCAGCAGGTCGAATTCCACCGCGGTCGGCCGCCCGTCGCGCATGATGCGCGTCGCGAGCCACGCCGTTTCTTCCGGTCCAAGCGGCGCCGCCTGTTCCCCGCCGCGCGGAAATTCCGAGAGTCGCGCCAGCGCCATGCTGCGCGACGGCACGTCGTGCCCCGCCTCGGCAATCAGGTGATGCGCCACCGCCTTGAAGAACAGATCGTCGAAATCCGTATCGTTGGCGCCGCTCGCCGTCAGGTCATGCAGATCGAAGAGCGCTTCGGCTTCCTCGCGCGTGACCGCGCGCATGGCGAGGCCGGCACAGCCGAGCACGACACCCCGGACGAGTGCCGCGGTCTCGGAATCGATTGTACGGTTGATCGGCAGCCGGACGCTGCTTGCCGGCCGGCGGTTCGCGAGCACGGCGGACCGCACCTGGCGGATCGCGAAAGCCGCGAGTTGCGGCGGCACATCCTCAGCGGATTCGACCAGACGCAGGAGGACGGCGAAACCGCTCGCCGTGACCGTGTGCCGCCCTTTGCGGAGCGCCCCCATCAGCCAGGCCGTCTTTTCCGCATCCAGAATGTCGAACGGTGCATGCCGGCGCAGCAGATGATCAGCGACGCCGGCGGCGAAGAATTCGGTCCAGCCCGGCGTCGCCTGGGACAGCGACAGGTCGAAGGCGATCAATTCTTCCGCTTCCTCGCGCGTGCCGATGCCGTCGGCGTAAACTTCCTGCAGGAGCGAAATGACGTCGGCGGGGTCGATCGACCTGCCTCCCGTTCTCGTCAGGCCGGTCGTGCGCGGATCGAATAATCCCATTGGCGTCCCCCGAAACCGAGCGCCAGCCTGCGGCTTTTATGGTTACCAATTGGCTAATAGGTTCCATGCGCGTCAGGCATATCCCCGCTATTGCGGCTTCCCGGTCACACTCCTAATTCCGGAAGACAAGGAGAAATCCGATGGCAGGCAACGGCAGCAGCCCCGGTAAGTCGGCCGGCATCCACCACATCACGGCCATCGCGGGCGAGCCGAAGCGTCACGTTGCCTTTTATCGCGAGCTGCTCGGTCTTCGGATGGTCAAGCGGACCGTCAATTTCGACGACCCCACCACCTGGCACCTCTATTACGGCGACGAGACCGGCACGCCCGGCACCGCACTCACCTTCTTCGTGTGGAATCAGTTGCCGTCCGGCCATCACGGCTCGGGCGAGCCGCAGGAGATCGCCTTCAGCGTCCCCGAATCGAGTTTAGCGTTCTGGCGCAAGCGACTCAGCGAGAAGGGAATTGCGGTGAAAGACTCGGCCCGCTTCGGCGATAACGTGATCGCCTTCGAGGACGCGGACGGCCACAAGCTGGAGATCGTCGGCGCGAAGGGCGCGGAGGCGATCCCCGGCTGGTCGAATGGCGACGTCCCGGCCGAGCATGCGATCCGCGGCTTCCACGGCATCACGCTCGAGGTGAGCAACCCGGCGCTGACCGCGCGCGTGCTCAATCAGGTGTTCGGCTTCGAGCCTGACGGCGTGGAGGGCGATCGCCACCGCTTCCGCGCCGGCGACGGGGCCATCGGCAACGTGGTCGATCTGCGCGTGACGCCGGGCGCGACGCGCGCGAGCCAGGGCACCGGCACCGTGCATCACGTCGCCTTCCGCGCCACCGGCGACGAGCAGGAGATGGAATTCCGCCGCCGCGCGCTGGAGATCGGCCTGCGCCCCACCGATCAGGTCCCGCGCCATTATTTCCGCTCGGTCTATTTCCGCGAGCCCAACGGCATTCTGTTCGAGATCGCGACCGACGATCCCGGATTTACGGTCGACGAGCCGAAGGAGAGGCTCGGCAAGCAGTTGCTGCTGCCGCCCTGGCACGAGCAGCGCCGGAAGCAGATAGAAGCGGTGCTGCCCCCGCTCGAATAGGTCAGACCTGCGGAAAAGACTTCGCGATCTGATCGGCAAGCATCTTGCCGCACGATTCCGCCTGCTCGGTCAGCATGCGATGGCGATTCCAGAGCATCCCAACCGAGATGCGCAACGGCTGCCGCCGCTGCGTGACCCGCATGCCGCGCACGGACCAGCGGTCCAGGCGCAGAACCGACGGCACGATCGCAATTCCCTGCCCCGCTTCGGCCAGAGCCAGCAGCGCGTGCGCGCTGATGCTCTCAAAGATTATATTTGGCTGAACGTCCGACAGCCGGCAGGCCGCGTCGAACACCGCTCGGGTGGCAAACAATGGATCGATCAGCAGGAGCGGATATCGCGCCAGCTTGCGGATATCGATCGTCTCCGTTTCATCGATTTCATAGTCGGGACTGCAGGCGGCAACGACGTGGAATTGCCACAGCGAATAAGTCCCGAACGCCTCCTCGTCCACGCGTAGGTCATTGAGCACGTTAATCGAAAGATCGGCGTCGCCCCGATCGAGAATGCCGAGATGATCCGCGGCATGTGCCTCCAGCAAGCGGACTTTCATCCCACGCGCGCACTCGAACGATCCATGCACGAGCGAGGGAAACAATCCTTCGATCGTCAGCGCGGAAGCAACAATACGGATCGTGCTGATCTCACCCTTGCGTAACGCCTGTGCCCGCTCGGCGATCGCACCGGCGCCGCGCAGCAGATTGTGGCACTCGCCCACCATCTGCTGGCCCTGCGACGTCAGCACGAGCCGGCGTCCTGCCCGGCCGAACAGTTTGAATCCAAGTTCCTGCTCGAGACTGCTGATCTGACGCGAAAGCGCAGGCTGCGTGATGCGCAGCATGCTGGCCGCTTTCGACACCGTCCCGTGCTCGGCGACAGTCACGAAGGTCTTGATGCGCCGCAGGTCCATGGCGCCCTATATGCCCAAACGGCATTAAAATCAATGAAAACTATGCATTGGATTTCGGTACTCCGGGACGGCATTGGTGCGCCGCCGAATTCCATTCACACAGGAGCATGGCGATGGCATTACCACCGTTCTTTCGCGCGCTCGCGAGCATCGCGCTCGCCGGTGCGCTGTCGGCTTCGGCTTCCGCTCAGCAGGGACCGCTCGTCGATGCCGAATGGCTTTCAAGGAATCTCGACAACCCGAACCTGCGCGTCTTCGAAGTGAGCGTGGACGCGGGCGTTTATGAGCGTGGCCACATTCCAGGCGCCGTGAATCTGCGCTGGCATTCCGACCTCGTGGACACGGTGACTCGCGATATCGTCGGCCGCGACCGCTTCGAGAACATCCTCGAGAACGCGGGCATTACAAAGAACACGACCGTTGTCCTTTACGGAGACAACAACAATTGGTTCGCCGCCTGGGGGGCGTGGGTCTTCGCGATGTATGGGATCGACGCGAAGCTGCTGGACGGCGGCCGCAAGTACTGGGAGTCCAAGGGGCTTCCGCTCGACAACCGGACGCCGGGCTACGCAAAAACCAACATCGACTTGCCCGCGTCCAACGCGAACCTTCGCGCGCGCCTGCCCGACGTGCTTGCCGCCGCCCAAGGCAAGACCAAGGCGGCGATCCTCGACATCCGCGGTCCCGATGAGTTTTCCGGGAAACTGTTTGCGCCGGAAGGATCGAAAGAACTCTCGATCCGCGCCGGCCACGTCCCGGGCGCCAGGAACGTGCCGTGGAATCGTGCGGTCGATCCGGCGACGGGAAAGTTTCTCCCGAAGGATCAATTGAAGAAACTATATGCCGACGTGGGCATCGATGGCTCGCAGCCGATCATCACCTATTGCCGCATCGGCGAGCGTTCGAGTCACACCTGGTTCGCGCTTGCGCGCATCCTCGGATACGGCGTGAAGAACTATGACGGGTCGTGGACGGAGTACGGCAACGCGGTCGGCGTACCGATCACGAATGCCTCGGGTACGGTCTGGCAGAGCAAATGAACGTTCCCCTGCCCGCAACGGCACTCGCCGGAGCGGGCAGGCCCGCGGCTTATTACGCTGCCGCGATGTGGTTTTCAGGCTTCTCTAGATTGTGCTGTGGAAACCACTATATAACGCGAAACAGGAAGGTCGCGGCGACCTGATACGGCCGACACATTCCTACATGCAGGGAGAAAATTCATGGCCCTTCAACTTGGCGACACCGCGCCCGATTTCGAGGCGCAGACTACCGAAGGCAAAATCCGCTTCCACGACTGGATCGGCGACAAATGGGCGGTGCTGTTCTCGCACCCCAAGGATTTCACGCCGGTCTGCACCACCGAGCTCGGCTACATGGCGCGCATCAAGCCCGAATTCGACAAGCGCGGCGTGAAGATCATCGGTCTTTCCGTCGACCCGGTCGACAATCACGCCAAGTGGGCGAAGGACATCGAGGAGACGCAGGGCTTCGGTCCGAACTATCCGATGATCGGCGACACCGACCTCTCGATCTCGAAGGCT
>JAICQA010000369.1 GCA_025929595.1 Xanthobacteraceae bacterium | reverse complement strand
CCGGTGGCGACCTTGATCACGATGTTGCGGAACTGCTCCGGCGTCTGCAGTCCGGTGCGCGACAGCACCGAAAATTCGCGGTCCTTGCTCTCGATACGGCCGGACGGCAACTCGACATTCTGCGAGCGCAGCGAATTCTCGATGTCCTGGATGGTCAGGTTATAGGCCGCCAACCGCTCGCGATCGATCCAGATCCGCATGGCGTAGCGGCGCTCGCCGTAGATCACGACGTCGGCGACGCCGTTCAGATTCTTGAGCTGGTCGAGGATGTAGCGGTCGACATAGTCGGTCAGCTCGAGCGCCGACTTATTCTCGTCGCGGAAAACGAGATACATCATCGCGCGCGCGTCGGCCTCGACCTTGGCGATCACCGGCTCGTCCACCTCGTCGGGCAGGCGCTGGCGAACACGGCTGACGCGGTCGCGCACGTCGCTCGCCGCCACGTCGGGATCGTTACCAAGGCGGAAGCGCACGGTAATGCGGCTCGACTCGGCGCGGCTCGTCGACTCGATGGTGTCGATGCCCTCGATGCCCGCGATCGAACCTTCGAGCACCTGCGTGATCTGGGATTCAATGATGGTGGCGGAGGCGCCGGGATAGGTGGTGACGACCGAAACGGTCGGCTCGTCGATGTTCGGATATTCGCGAACGGACAGGCGATCGAAGGAAACGATGCCGAGCAGCGTGATGATCAGGCTGAGAACCGTGGCAAAGACCGGCCGGCGAATACAGAACTCGAACAGGCCCATCAGCTTCCCCGGCCCTGCTGCGGCCGTGCGCCCGCATTGACCACGTCGACCGGCGAACCGTTCCTGAGACGCTGGTGGCCGGCGGTCACGACCGTGGCGCCACCGAGCAGGCCGCTCGTCACTTCAACCATGCCGGCGCGGCGATTGCCGAGGCCGACCTTGGATTCGACCGCCTTGCCGTCCTCGACACGGAAGATCAGGAATTCGCCGGCGCGCGGAACGACGGCGCTCTCCGGCACCATGACGACTTCGCGCTCCGTGCGGCCGCGGATCGAGATGCGCGCGAACAGACCGGGACGCAGGACGAGTTCGGGGTTTTTCAGACGGGCGCGAATCTGCAATGCGCGGCCGTTGACATCGATCAGCGGATCGATGGCGTAGATTTCCGCCTGGAACGTTCGCTTCGGCAGCGCGTCGACCGTCACATCCACCGTCTGGCCGACCTGCACGTCGGCGAGATAGATTTCAGGAATCTTGAAGTCGAGCTTGAGCACATCGATCTTTTCGAGATTGACGAGCGTGGCACCGGTGCTGATGAAGGCGCCGGCCGACAGCGCACGGAAGCCGACGATGCCGGAGAACGGCGCGCGGATCGTGTGCTTGGCAAGCCGTACCTGCGCCAGCTCATGCGCGGCGCGCGCGGTTTCGAAATTGGCGCGCGCTTCGTCATAGGCGCGCTCGGCAATGTTGCGCGATTTCTGCAACGTGTCGGCACGCTCGAAGTTGGCCTTGGCAAGATAAAGCCGCGCTTCTGCTTCGGAGACTTCGGCGCGCGTCAGCGCGTCATCGAGGAGCACGAGGATTTCGCCCTGCTTGACCGGCTCGCCTTCCTGAAAGCGGATCTCGGCGATGCGGCCAGCGATCTCGGGCGCGATCTGCACGTGCTCATCGGAGCGCAGGCTGCCGACGGCAGGAATATCGGTCGTGGCTTTCATCGACCTGGCGACGACCGTTTCGACCGGAGCCCCGACGGGCCCCTTGCCCTTGATGGCCGGCGCCACGCTCGTCGAGCCGGGCATCGCCCACCAAATCGCGCCGCCGACGAGCAGCAGCGCGATCGCGGCCAAACCAATCCGGCGCGCAGACGAGGTCCGCGGAGCAGATGCGCCCGCAGGCGGCTTTACGGACTCCGATCGCGACTTCTCGTGCGGCGCGTGCATGCAACTAGCCGATTTCTGCCTCGCCGGATTTCTGCGGCGGCACTGCTTCCTGCGAACGTCGGGCAGACGGCGACGGTCGTTCGCGCCCCGGCTTCCGGCCCTAATGACTAAGTCATTCCTAGCATAAGTCCTGCCAAGGAATGTTAAATTTCCTCAATCCGGAACTGGTTCAGGCCCTTAGGCCGCCGGTTTGCTCGATCATTTCGGCCACTTTCGCCACTCCCTCCCCGGATTTCATATTTGTGAACAGAAAGGGCCGGCTACCGCGCATCTTCCGGGCGTCGCGGTCCATCACTTCGAGAGATGCCCCGACCAGTGGCGCCAGGTCGGTTTTGTTAATGACCAGCAAGTCCGAGCGGGTAATGCCCGGGCCGCCCTTGCGCGGAATCTTTTCGCCGGCCGATACGTCGATCACATAGATCGTCAGATCGGCGAGCTCGGGCGAAAACGTCGCGGCGAGATTGTCGCCGCCGGATTCGATCAGGATCAAGTCAAGGTCGGGAAAGCGCGCGCGCATTTCGGAGACGGCGGCGAGATTGATCGACGCGTCTTCGCGGATCGCCGTGTGCGGGCAGCCGCCGGTCTCGACGCCCATGATGCGCTCGCTCGGCAGCGCGCCAGCGCGGGTGAGGATTTCGGCGTCCTCTTTCGTATAGATGTCGTTCGTGATCGCGCACAGCTGATAGCGGTCGCGAAAGCGCTTGCAGAGCGCCTCCATGAGCGCGGTCTTGCCGGAGCCGACCGGACCGCCGACGCCGACGCGCAAGGGGCCGTGGGGATTCGCCATTCCATCAACTCCTGAACAACCGCGTGTACTGCGTCTCGTGCCGCATGCCGGCGATGTCGGCGCGCAAGGTTGCGCTGCCGATGT
>JAICQA010000461.1 GCA_025929595.1 Xanthobacteraceae bacterium | reverse complement strand
TCATCGGGCGATGTGCTCGTCATGCATCTCGGCATGTCGGGGTCGTTCCGCATCGCGCGGAACGGCGGTGAGGATGCGGTCGGCGAGTTTCACCATCCGCGCAATGAAGAGGCCGCGCACGACCATGTCGTCTTCCATATGTCGTCGGGTGCGACCGTCACCTTCAACGACCCGCGCCGCTTCGGGTTCATGACCCTGATCCCGCGTGCGGGCCTGACTGAAGACAAGATGATGCGCGGCATCGGCCCCGAGCCGCTCGGCAACGAATTCAACGCCGAACTCCTGGCCGCCGCCTGCGCGGGCAAGCGCACGAGCCTCAAGGCCGCGCTCTCCGACCAGCGCGTGGTCGCGGGGCTCGGCAACATTTATGTCTGTGAGGCGCTTTATCGTGCGAAACTTTCGCCGAAGCGCATGGCCTCGACGATTGCCGACCGCAAGGGCAAGCCCAACGAGCGCGCCGAAGCCCTCGTCGAGAGCATCAAGGCGGTGTTGAACGAGGCGATCGTCGCCGGGGGCTCGACGCTGCGCGATCATCGCCAGCCCGAAGGCGAGCTTGGCATGTTCCAGCACACTTTCCGGGTCTATGACCGCGAGGGAAAATCCTGCCAGCGCCGCGACGGCGGCAAGATCCGCCGCATCGTGCAGGTCGGCCGTTCCACCTTTTATTGTCCCGTCTGCCAGCGTTGATCGAGCATGATCTGCGAAAAGGAGAGTCGCGATGGCTTATGAAAACATCATCGTCGAAACGATTGGCCGCGTCGGCAAGATCACGCTCAACCGCCCAAAGGCGCTGAACGCGCTGAATGCCGCGCTGATGAACGAGCTCTCGGCCGCCGTCGAAGCCTTCGACAAGGACCGCAACATCGGCTGCATCCTGCTCACCGGCTCCGAGAAAGCGTTTGCCGCGGGCGCCGACATCAAGGAGATGCAGAGCTTCACCTATCCCGGCGTTTATCTGGACGACTTCATCGCCGCCTGGGAACGCCTCTCACGCGCCCGCAAGCCGGCGGTCGCGGCGGTGGCGGGCTTTGCGCTCGGCGGCGGCTGCGAGATCGCAATGATGTGCGACATCATCATCGCCGCCGACAACGCGCAGTTCGGTCAGCCCGAGATCAAGCTCGGCGTCATGCCGGGTGCCGGCGGCACGCAGCGCCTCGTGCGCGAGGTGGGGAAGTCGAAGGCGATGGACATGATCCTCACCGGCCGCAACATGAGCGCGGAGGAAGCCGAGCGCGTGGGGCTCGTCTCGCGCGTGGTGCCGCTCGCCGCCTTGCAGACGGAAGCCATGAAGGTCGCGGAGACGATTGCCGGCATGTCGCTCCCCGTCGCCATGATGGCGAAGGAGTCGATCAACCGCGCCTATGAGTCCGCCCTCTCGGAAGGCATTCGTTTCGAACGCCGTCTCTTTCACTCCCAGTACGGCCTGCCCGATCAGAAGGAGGGCATGGCGGCCTTTATCGAGAAGCGAAAACCCGGCTTCACGCACGGATAAGGCCTGCGAGAGAGGGGCTTTCGCAGCGTTGACGGGGGTAGAGGCCGCGAGTATGGTCCCCGCCAATCGCCGCGGCCCTGCCGCGGCGTACTTTCTAGCAACAGCGTTTGGCGGCGTGCGGCAAAGATCGCGGCTGCCGTGATCGGATCGAACGAGCATGGCGAATACGAAATCGGCGAAGAAGGCGACGCGGGTCATCGCGCGCCGCGCGGAATC
>JAICQA010000432.1 GCA_025929595.1 Xanthobacteraceae bacterium | reverse complement strand
GAGACGGCGATCGTAAAAGCGTCTAAAGTATCCCATCCGAGCCCGCCCCAAGCGAACCGACGGCGCAAAAGTGCGGGGCCCGGCGGGGCCCGGCACGACCTCACGCGGAAATCAGGAGCCCTTGGCGAGGCTGAGCGACTTGTCGATCAGCGCCTGCCCGCCCTTCACTTCCTTTGAGAACTCGTCGTAGATCGCCTTGCTGGCCTTCACGAAGGCCGGCTTGTCGGCGTTGTTCACCTGGATGCCCGAGCCTTTCATCTTGTCGACGAGCTCGTTGTCGAGCTTCTCGGCGAGCTTGAGGATCTGCGGCTCCACTTCCTTCGCGGTGTCGGCGAGGATTTTCTGCACGTCCGCGGGGAAGCGCGACCAGCTTGCGCCCGCGGTGACATAGGCCGGCGTATAGACGTGGCCGGTCATCGACAGGTACTTCTGCACTTCCTGGAATTTCTGCGAGTAGATCTGCGTCAGCGGATTTTCCTGCCCGTCCATCACGCCGGTCTGCAGCGCCACGAACACTTCCTTGAGCTCCATCGGGCTCGGCTGCGCGCCGTAGGCCTGGAACATCTTCACGCGCCACACGCCGCCCGGCACGCGCAGCTTCACGCCCTGCAGGTCCTCGGGCTTCACGATCGCCTTTTTGTTATTCGTGATGTGACGGTAGCCGTTCTCCCACACGCCGATGATCTTGTAGCCCTGCTTTTCGACGATCGGGCCGAGCGTCGGCCGGATGACCTGGTCGGCAATGCGCGCGGCATGGCCGCGGTCCTGCACGAGATAGGGCATCTCGAACACGCCGAATTCCGGCGCTACCGACGTCATGACGGTCGAAGGCAATGCGAGGTCGGCGGTGCCGAGCTTCAGCTTCTTGAGCAGTTCGCCGTCCGAGCCGAGCTGGCTCGAGCCGTACACGACCACTTTGGCCTTGTCGCCGAGCTTCTTGTTGGCGGCGGCCGCGAAGAGCTCCGCCGATTGCGCGAATAGCGAGCCGGGCGCGCCGACATGACCGAACTTGATTTCGGTTTGCGCCGCGGCGGAGCCCGCGAGCAGCGCCAGGCCGCAGGCGGCGGCCAGCAAAGACTTGAGCTTCAACATGGATTTTCCTCCCGATGAGCAGTTGGAGAACGGCCGGTCTGTCGCCGGCTTGCTTGCCCGTCGAAACGCCGGGCCGTTGGCATACATTGTGGCAGCCGGCCGCATGTTCGACAACCGAGTTGCGCGAATGATGCGCCGCCAAATTTGCGTGGCCGGCGCGGTCGACAAGCCCGCCGCCTCATGCTGAATGGCGCCAGACGGAGGAACCCCCATGACCGACCTGACGCTCGCAGCCGCGCAAACCATTGTTTCCGAGGGTCTCAAGCACGGCCGCAGCGCCAAGATGAAGCCGCTCGGCATCGTCGTGCTCGACGCGCGCGGCGCGCTGAAGGCCTACGCGGCCGAGGACAAGACGAGCCTCAAGCGCTTCGATATCGCCCATGGCAAGGCCTATGGCTGCCTCGCGGTCGGGCAGGGTTCGCGCAATCTCGAGAAGATCGTGGTCGACCGGCCGCATTTCGGCGCGGCGCTGGCGCATGTCGCGGGCGGCACGTTCATCCCCGTGCCCGGTGGCGCGCTGATCCGCGACGCTTCGGGCGACATCATCGGCGCGGTCGGTGTCTCGGGCGACACGTCGGACAACGACGAGGCCTGCGCGGTCGCAGGCATCAAGGCCGCGGGACTCACAGCGGACGTCGGAACGGCGTGATCTACGTCCGCTCATTCCCGCGAAAGCGGGAATCCAGAGAATTGATGCACTGGGTCCCCGCTTTCGCGGGGACGAGCGGAAAGGAAGCGGCTAACCCCACACCTCGTCCGCGATCTCGCGCACGAGTTCGAGCTTCTTCCACTGCTGCTCTTCGGTGAGCAGGTTGCCTTCCTCGGTGGAAGAGAATCCGCATTGCGGCGACAGGCATAGCTGTTCAAGCG
>JAICQA010000160.1 GCA_025929595.1 Xanthobacteraceae bacterium | reverse complement strand
GAGCCGCGCGCCGACCTGCTGCATCGGTGCATCAACTGGCAGCTCAACAAGCGCCAGCGCGGGACGCACAAGACCAAGGATCGCTCCGAAATCTGGCGCACCGGCAAGAAGATGTACGGCCAGAAGGGTACAGGCCAGGCGCGTCACAGCTCGGCGCGCGTCAACCTGTTCCGCGGCGGCGGCCGTTCTTTCGGTCCGGTCGTGCGCAGCCATGCGACCGATCTGCCAAAGCAGCTTCGCTCGCTCGCGCTCAAGCACGCGCTGTCCTCGAAGGCCAAGAGCGAAGACATCATCGTGATCGACGAGGCCAAGCTCGGCGAGCCGAAGACCAAGTCGCTCGTGAAGAATTTCGAGAAGCTCGGCGTCACGACCGCCCTTATCGTCGACGGCAAGGAAGTCGAGAAGAATTTCGGCCTCGCTGCGCGCAACCTGCCGGGCGTCGATGTGCTGCCGGTCGCCGGCATCAACGTCTATGACATCCTGCGCCGCACGAAGCTCGTGCTGACGAAGTCGGCGCTGGAAGCGCTGGAGGCGCGCCTGAAATGAGCAAGCAAGCAAAAGCCGCGCAGGACCCGCGCCACTACGACGTCATTCTGTCGCCGGTCGTGACCGAAAAGGCGACCATGGCGTCGCAGAACAATCAGGTGATCTTCCGCGTCGCGCGCACCGCGACGAAGCCGGAGATCAAGGACGCCGTCGAGAAGCTCTTCAACGTCAAGGTTGAGGGCGTGAACACGCTCGTCGTGAAGGGCAAGACGAAATACTTCCGTCAGCGCAAGGGCACGCGCAGCGACGTGAAGAAAGCCATCGTGACCCTCGCCGAGGGCCACTCCATCGACATCACCACCGGACTCTGAGGCGGGAACGGAGAAGCATCATGGCGCTCAAGACATACAAACCGGTGACCCCGGGGTTGCGCCAGCTCGTTCTCGTCGATCGGGAAGGGCTGTGGAAAGGCAAGCCGGTCAAGGCGTTGACCGAGGGCAAGATCGGCACCGGCGCACGCAACAACAACGGCCGCGTCACCGTCCGCTTCCGCGGCGGCGGTCACAAGCGCGCGCTGCGCACCGTCGATTTCAAGCGCACGCGCCGCGACGAACCCGCGACGGTCGAGCGGCTGGAATACGATCCGAACCGCACGGCGTTCATCGCGCTGATCAAGTATGGCAACGGCGATCTCGCCTATATCCTGGCGCCGCAGCGCCTGAGCGCGGGCGACACAGTTATCGCCGGCGAGGACGTGGACGTGAAGCCGGGCAATGCGATGCCGCTTGGCAGCATGCCGGTCGGCACGATCGTGCATAACATCGAGCTCAAGATCGGGAAGGGCGGGCAGCTTGCACGCTCGGCCGGTACCTACGCGCAGATCGTCGGCCGCGACCAGGATTACTGCATCATCCGCCTGAAGTCGGGCGAGCAGCGCCTCGTGCATGGCAACTGCTATGCGACGGTGGGCGCGGTCTCGAATCCCGACCACATGAACATTTCGATCGGCAAGGCCGGCCGCAATCGCTGGAAGGGCCGCATGCCGCATAACCGCGGCGTCACCATGAACCCGGTCGACCATCCGCACGGCGGCGGCGAAGGCCGCACCTCGGGCGGCCGTCACCCTGTCACGCCCTGGGGTTTCCCGACCAAGGGCAAGAAGACCCGCAAGAACAAGCGCACGCAGCGGTTCATCGTCACGAACCGTCATGCGCGCAAGAAGCAGAGCTAAGGAGTAGGGCGACATGGCGCGCTCGGTTTGGAAAGGTCCGTTCGTCGACGGTTATCTGCTGAAGAAGGCAGACGCCGCGCGTTCGTCCGGCCGCTCGGAGATGATCAAGATCTGGAGCCGCCGCTCGACGATCCTGCCGCAGTTCGTCGGGATCACGTTCGGCGTCTACAACGGCCAGAAGCACATCCCGGTGCATGTCACCGAGGAAATGGTCGGCCACAAGTTCGGTGAATTCGCGCCGACGCGCACCTTCCACGGCCACTCCGGCATCCGCACCGCCAAGAAGGCGGAAGCGCCGGCCAAGGGTTAAGAGAGAGAACATGGGCAAGCCATCGCGCGCTCGCGTGCTGAAAGAGAACGAGGCCAAGGCGGTTGCGCGCATGCTGCGCGTCAGCCCGCAGAAGCTTGGGCTCGTCGCCGGTTTGATCCGCGGCAAGAAGGTGTCGGCGGCTCTCGCCGACCTCGAATTTTCGCGCAAGCGCATCGCCAAGGACGTGAAGAAGTGCCTCGAGTCGGCGATCGCGAATGCCGAGAACAACCACCAACTCGATGTCGACGACCTCAAGGTCGCCGAGGCTCACGTCGGCAAGGCGCTGGTGATCAAACGTTACAACCCGCGCGCTCGCGGCCGAGTGGCCCGCGTCACGCGCCCATTCTCGAACCTCACGATCGTCGTGCGTGAAGTTGAGGAGAAAGCCTGATGGGTCAAAAGGTAAATCCGGTCGGACTGCGGCTCGGCATCAATCGCACCTGGGATTCGCGCTGGTTCGCGCGCAAGGGCGAATACGCCAAGCTCCTGCACGAAGACATCAAGATCCGCGATTATCTGATGAAGCAGCTGAAGCAGGCTGCCGTCGCGCGCATCGTGATCGAGCGGCCGCACAAGAAGTGCCGCATCACGATCCACTCCGGCCGTCCCGGCGTGGTCATCGGCAAGAAAGGCGCCGACATCGACAAGCTGCGCAAGGAAGTGTCGAAGATGACCGACAGCGAGGTCATCATCAACATCGTCGAAATCCGCAAGCCGGAAATCGACTCGCATCTCGTCGCGGAATCGATCGCGCAGCAGCTCGAACGCCGCGTCGCGTTCCGCCGCGCCATGAAGCGCGCGGTGCAGTCGGCGATCCGTCTCGGCGCCGGCGGCATCCGCATCAACTGCTCGGGCCGTCTCGGCGGCAACGAGATCGCGCGCATGGAATGGTACCGCGAGGGGCGGGTGCCGCTGCATACGCTGCGCGCCGACGTCGACTACGGCACGGCGACCGCTTTCACCACCTACGGCACCTGCGGCGTGAAGGTCTGGATCTTCAAGGGCGAGATCCTCGAACACGACCCGATGGCGCAGGACAAGCG
Source organism: Xanthobacteraceae bacterium (assembly GCA_025929595.1). Taxonomy (GTDB): domain Bacteria; phylum Pseudomonadota; class Alphaproteobacteria; order Rhizobiales; family Xanthobacteraceae; genus JAUSIF01. Next base: position 3,419 of record JAICQA010000160.1, on the reverse strand, counting down.
TCTGGCCGAAGCCGAAACGAGCGGCGGCGGTGCTGGCCGTCCGCGCCGCGACGCGGCCTGAAGAACGGAATGAGCTGAATCATGCTGCAACCTTCCCGCACCAAGTACCGCAAGCAGTTCAAGGGCCGCATTCACGGCCTGGCGACGAGCGGGAACCAGCTCGCCTTCGGTCAATACGGCCTGAAGGCGCTTGAGCCGGATCGCGTCACCGCACGGCAGATCGAGGCCGCGCGCCGCGCCATGACCAATCACATGAAGCGCGCGGGCCGCGTCTGGGTGAACGTTTTCCCGGACGTGCCGATCTCGAAGAAGCCGACCGAAGTGCGCATGGGTAAAGGCAAGGGCATGCCGGAATACTGGGCGGCCAGGGTGAAGCCGGGCCGCATCATGTTTGAAATCGACGGCGTCGATGAGGCGACCGCGCGCGAAGCGCTTCGCCTTGCCGCCGCCAAGCTGCCGGTGCGCACGCGTTTCGTTGCGCGCATCGTCTGACGGAGACTGAAATGAAGATTGGTGACGTGCGTCAGATGTCGGCCGATCAGCTCGAGGACGAAATCCTCAAGCTGAAGAAGGAGCAGTTCAACCTGCGCTTCCAGCGGGCGACGGGGCAGCTCGAGAATACGTCGCGTGTGCGGATCATCCGCCGCGACATCGCGAAGATGAAGACTGTCGTGCGCGAGAAGAAGGCCCCCGATGCGGGCGCCAGCGCCAAGAAATCGGGCAAGTGAGATAGATCATGCCGAAACGAATGCTCTGGGGCGAAGTGACGAGCACGAAGCAGAACAAGACCGTCACGGTCGAGGTCGAGCGCCGCTTCGCGCATCCGCTGTTCAAGAAGACCGTGCGCCGCACGAAGAAGTATCACGCGCACGACGAGAACAACGAGTGCAAGGTGGGCGACCGCGTCTGGATCGAGGAGACGAAGCCGATCTCCCGGACCAAGACCTGGATCGTGAAGGAAAACGAGACCCAGAAGAAGGCCGGCTGATCCGGCACGGATTGCGAGCCGGTTCGCCGGCACAAGAGAAGAATGAAGGTAGAGCGCCATGATTCAGATGCAGACCAACCTCGACGTCGCCGACAATTCCGGCGCGCGCCGTGTCATGTGCATCAAGGTGCTGGGCGGCTCGAAGCGGAAATACGCGAGCATCGGCGACGTGATCGTCGTTTCGGTGAAGGAAGCGATCCCGCGCGGGCGCGTGAAGAAGGGTGAAGTGAGCAAGGCCGTGATCGTGCGCGTGCGCAAGGACATCCGCCGCGCGGACGGCTCGGTGATCCGCTTCGACCGCAACGCGGCCGTGCTCGTGAACAACCAGATGGAGCCGGTCGGCACGCGTATTTTCGGACCGGTGCCGCGCGAGCTGCGCGCCAAGAACCACGTCAAGATCATGTCGCTCGCGCCGGAGGTGCTGTGATGGCTGCGAAAATCAGAAAAGGCGACAAGGTCGTCGTCCTCACCGGCCGCGACAAGGGCCGGTCGGGTGAAGTCATCGAGGTGCGTCCGGGTGAGGGGCGAGTGCTTGTGCGCGGCGTCAACATGGTCGCGCGCCACCAGCGTCAGACCGCGGCGCAGCAGGGCGGCATCATCCGCAAGGAAGCCGCGGTCCACATTTCGAACGTCGCGCTCGCCGACCCCAAGGACGGCAAGCCCACGCGCGTCGGATTCAAAACCCTAAAAGACGGCCGGGTGCGGGTCGCACGGCGGTCCGGAGTAGAGATCGATGCCTGAAGCTTATATCCCCAGGCTGAAAACCGAGTACGAGAAGAACATCGTACAGGCGCTCACCAAGCAGTTCGGCTACTCGAACCGCTATGCCGTGCCACAGCTCGACAAGGTCGTGCTGAACATGGGCATCGGCGAAGGCGTGTCGGACCAGAAGAAGGTGACGGCCGCCGCGCGCGACCTCACGCTCATCGCCGGCCAGAAGGCCGTCGTGACGAAATCGCGCAAGGCGATCTCGAACTTCAAGCTGCGTGAGAACCTGCCGATCGGCACCAAGGTGACGCTGCGCTCGGCTCGCATGTTCGATTTCGTGGATCGGCTGATCAACATCGCGTTGCCGCGCGTGCGCGACTTCCGCGGGCTCAACCCGAAGAGCTTCGACGGCAACGGCAACTACACGATCGGACTGAAAGAGCACATCATTTTCCCCGAGATCGACTTCGACAAGACCGAAGACGTCTGGGGCATGGACATCGTCGTGTGCACCACGGCGAGGACGGACGAGGAGGCGAGAGCTTTGCTCAGCGCCTTCAATTTCCCCTTCCGGCAGTGAGGGTTTCCCTCAAACGCGGAAACAGAGGACCGAGAGATGGCAAAGAAGAGTGCAATCAAGAATAACGAGCGCAAGCGCAAGCTGGCGAAGCAATATGCCGCCAAGCGCGAGCGTTTGCACAAGATCGTCTACGACAAGAAGCTTCCGATCGAGGAGCGGTTCGCCGCCGGGCTCAAGCTCGCCGAACTGCCGCGCAACTCGTCGAAAACGCGCATTCGCAATCGCTGCGAGCTGTCGGGCCGTCCACGGGCGACCTATCGCAAGCTGAAGCTGTCGCGCATCGCGCTCCGCGAGCTCGGGTCGAAGGGCATGATCCCCGGCCTCGTGAAGTCGAGCTGGTAAGGGAGGGATCGACATGGCGATGAACGATCCGCTCGGCGATATGCTGACCCGCATCCGCAACGCGCAAATGCGGCAGAAGGACAAGGTTTTGACGCCCGGTTCGACCTTCCGCGCGCGTGTCCTCGACGTTCTGAAGACCGAGGGCTACATCCGCGACTATTCGGAAACGAAGTTCGACAACGGGCGCACCGAGTTCTCGATCGAGCTCAAGTATTTCGACGGCGAGCCGGTGATCCGCGAGATCGCGCGCGTGTCGAAGCCAGGCCGGCGCGTTTATGTGTCGGTGAAGGCTTTGCCGCGTGTGAACAACGGCCTCGGTGTCGCGATTCTTTCGACGCCGAAGGGCGTCATGGCCGACCACGATGCGCGCGAGCAAAACGTGGGCGGCGAAGTCCTCTGCACGGTGTTCTGACGGGAGCTGGCGAAATGTCCAAAATCGGCAAAAAGGCCGTCGCCGTCCCGAAGGGGGTCACCGCGACGATCGAAGGTTCGAAGTTCAAGGCCAAGGGCCCGAAGGGCGAGCTCACGCTGCCGCTCAGCGACAAGGTCGCGGCCAAGGTCGATAACGGCCAGGTCTCGGTCACGGTCAATGGCGATTCCAAGCAGCACAAGGCTGCGTGGGGCTTCACGCGCGCCATGGTCGCGAACCTGATCAAGGGCGTCGAGAAGGGCTACGAGAGAAAGCTCGAGATCAACGGCGTCGGCTACCGCGCGGCGGTGCAGGGCAAGCAGCTGCAGCTCGCGCTCGGCTACAGCCATGACGTCGTCTACAAGATCCCCGACGGCATCAATATCGCGACG
>JAICQA010000286.1 GCA_025929595.1 Xanthobacteraceae bacterium | reverse complement strand
GCTATTTCGCCGCCACCGCCACCGGCTCTTCCCAGGGCAGTCCGGTGCGACCAAAGTGGCCGTAGTTGGTGGTCTGCCGATAAATCGGCCGGAGCAGGTTGAGCGTCTCGATGATCGCGCGCGGGCGGAAGTCGAACGCGTTCATCACGAACTCCGCGGCGGCGCGCTCATCACCCGTGTGGAAGGTGTCGACCTTCACCGACACCGGCTTGGCCATGCCGATCGCGTAGCCGACCTGAATCTCGGCCTTCTTGGCAATGCCGGCGGCAACCACCTGCTTCGCGACGTAGCGGCAGAAGTACGCCGAGCTGCGGTCAACCTTCGACGGGTCCTTTCCGCTGAACGCGCCGCCGCCGTGACGGCCCCAGCCGCCGTAGCTGTCGACGATGATCTTGCGGCCGGTGACGCCGGCGTCCGCCGACGGACCACCGTGAATGAAGCTGCCGGTCGGGTTCACATACAGCGTCAGGTTGTTGTTCCACCACTGGCCGAGCGTGCGCGGTCCCAGGTCCTCGCGGACGTAAGCGGTGATTCGCTTCTGGTCGGCGGCGGGGCTGTGCTGCGTCGAGATGACGACGGCGGTGACTTCCTTCGGATCGTTGCCGTCATAGGTGAGCGAGACCTGCGACTTGCTGTCGGGACGCAGGAAGTCGACCTTGCCGGCCTTGCGATCGTCGGCCATGCCCTTGGTCAGTTTGTGCGCGAGCAGAATCGGCAGCGGCATCATCTCAGGCGATTCGTCCGTGGCGTAACCGAACATGATGCCCTGGTCGCCGGCGCCCTGGTCGCCGCTCTGGCTGGTGGCTTCAGTCACACCCTGCGAGATTTCGTTCGACTGGCGGGTGATCAACGAGATCAGCTTGAGCGTGGTGTCGCAGAACGGCTCCGTGGGATCCGTGTAGCCGATCTCCTTGACGGCCTGCCGCACGATCTTGTCGTAGTCGAGCGTGGCGTTCGTGGTGATCTCGCCGGCGAGGACCACCGTGTCGCTCTTGACGAGCGTTTCGCACGCCACCCGGCTCTTCGTGTCCTGCGCCAGACAGGCATCGAGAATGGAGTCAGAGATGTAATCGCAGACCTTGTCGGGGTGACCTTCGGACACGGATTCGGACGTGAACGTAAAACGCGACATGATGCTCCTCAGGAACAGAAAAGGCCCGCTACCGAATTTCAGTCGCGGGCCCGAATTCGCGACTTAGATAGATGTCAGGGAAAAACCGAGCGGCCCATCAAGTCGGTGAAATCGCCGCTCCCCTGAAACGTCGAATTGTATCCCAGAAACCCCGAAAACACGAAGGCCACGAAGAGGTCGAAGATCACGAAGAAAACGCGGATCTTCGACGTTCGTGGCCCATCGCTGGGAAGGCACGAAACCTGTCTTCGTGCCTTCGACCCCCTTCGTCCTTCGACTACCGCTCAGGACGCCCCGAGCGAAGTCGAGGGGCGTGAGCTTCGTGTCTACCAGCGGAACGTGATGCCCGCCGTAGCCCTCCAGTAGTCCAGATCGCCGAGCGCGATGTCGAACTCGTTGTCCTCGTCCGGATCGGACAGGGCGCGGAAGTAGCGGATGTCGCCGCGGAACCCGACGTGATCGCTGACAAAGCCCATCGCTCCGCCGCCGAGGTTGATGCCGAATTCGCTGTTATTCACTTCGAACAGCGATTCCGCACCGGTCACGTTGGTCTGCATCAGGCCCGCGCCGCCCGAGAAGTACGGACGGAAGCCTCCGCCGGTCGTGCCGCCGGCCGGTACCCCGATGATGGCGTTCACCATGAACGTCGTCACGTTGCTGTTTTCGAACAGATCGATGTCGTCATCGTCCGCTTCGAAAAACTCGGGGGTGTAGGCGAAGTCGGCTTCCCAGCCGAAGACGCCGGCGCCCATCCATCCGATGGATGCGCCATAGGTCAGGTGCTCACGTTCACTGGCGCTGCCGCCAAAGCCCGCTCCGATGTTCGGCGTAAACAACCAGTCCGCGCTCGCCGCGCCCGGCGCCAGCAAGGTCGCCAGCGCCGCGAGCATCGCGCATTTCTTCAGCATGCGGTTTCCCCTCCTCAAATGCCGGTCCCACGCGTCCGGCCCAGTGAAAAGTAGCAATCGACATACCCGAAAATGCGTTTGCGAGCTGAGCCAAAACCTTATAATTCAGCGATTTGCAGTCGAGCGCCGCCTGCAGGGTCGATCCTGGTCGCGACGCTCTGTGCCGTGCCTGGCGGAGACGAAGCCGATCGAGGACAAGTCCACGAAAGCGGCCGCTTCTGGACCACCGAATTGCACAAAAACAGGCCTAAATTCGTGTATTTTGCAGGCATAGCCCTTGCTCAGGCTCAGCGTGAGGAGTTTCGACGAAATGAACATCAGCAACACCGCCATTGGTTTTCTTGTCGGGGTGGGCGTCGCGGCTGGCGCTGGCGGGGCCTACCTGGCGACAAAGCCGAGCGCACCTGTGGCGGCTATCGCTGGACAGGCTGACCCGGCTGTTTCGTCTTTCGTGGAGGGGCCCGTTGAACAGTCGGAGGCCATCGTGCCCGCGGAGCCAGAGGCGGTTGTCGTTGCCGACACCGCACCGGCTGCCTCGAAGGCGGCCAAGAGGCCGGTGACAACGCCGGTCGAGCGGCGGCGCACCGAAGTCCCGCGCCCAGTCCCGCCGGCGGCGGTTGCCTCGAGTGTTTCCGAGCCGGCAAAAGCACCGGCTCCGGTCGCGCCTGTCGAGGCCGTGGAGCCGCCTCGGATCGTGGACAACCAGGCGTCACGCGCCGTGGAACCCGCCGGCCCGCAGTTCGACGAGCTCGTCGTCGCCGCGGATTCTGTGATTGGCCTCGAAATCGAGAGCGCCATCAGCACCGAACGCGCGCGCGTTGAAGATCCCGTTGTTGCCCGCGTCACGCGAGACGTGAGGGTTGGAAACCGCGTGGCGATCCCGGCGGGCTCGCGCGCCAACGGCGAAGTTACCACCGTGGAGCGCGGAGGACGGCTGAAGGATCGCGCGCGCCTTGGCGTGCGGTTCACGTCAATCGTGCTCGCAGACGGAACGCGGGTGCCGATCGAAACGGAAACGATCTACCGCGAGGGTGACTCGCCGGTGAATGAAAGCGCCGCGAAGATCGGCGGCGGCGCCATCGGCGGCGCGATCATCGGCGGGATTCTCGGCGGCGGAAAGGGCGCGGCAATCGGCAGCATCGTCGGCGCAGGCGCGGGCAGCGGAGCCGTTGCCGCCGGCGGGCGCAATGCCGCGACGCTTCCATCGGGAACGCCCGTCACCGTACGCGTCCACGAGCCGGTCGTGGTCACCGTCGAACGCTAAACGTTCGAATCGTTCGGAACGTTCGAATCGTTGAGCAATCCGAACGCGAACGTCCCGAACGGCTCGAACGGCTCGAACGACTCGAACGACTCGAACGATATGATCGGTGAATGTCCGTTCGTGATCTTCTGATCGTTGGCGCCGGTCCGTCCGGCCTCGCCACTGCCATTGCCGCCAAACAACCTCGACTCGACTACGTAATCGTCGAGAAGGGCATCCTCGTCAATTCGATCTTCAACTTTCCCACGCACATGGTGTTCTTCACTACGCCGGAGCTGCTGGAGATCGGCGGTCTGCCGCTGGTGACACCCTACGACAAGCCGATGCGCCTGGAGGCGCTTCGCTATTACCGCCGGGTCGTCGACACCTATCAGTTGCAGATTTCGTTTCACGAAGAGGTGGTCTCGATCGAACGGGAAGAGGAAGGCGGAAACGTCGTGTTTACGGCGACGACGCGGACGAACCGGGGCGTCAAGCGGGTCAGACAGGCGCGCGCCGTGGTGCTGGCAATCGGC
>JAICQA010000096.1 GCA_025929595.1 Xanthobacteraceae bacterium | reverse complement strand
TGCGCGGCCGTCCCGCACGAATTGTTCGAGAGCGAATTCTTCGGCCACGCCAAGGGGACGTTGGCGGGCGCCGCACGCGACCGTGTCGGCCGTTTCGAGCTTGCGGACGGCGGCACGCTCTTTCTCGACGAGGTCGGCGAGATTCCGTTCGAGCTGCAGGGCAAGCTCCTGCGCGTGATCGAGGAAGGAATCTTCGAGCGCGTCGGCGAGGCGCGCACGCGCAAGGCTGACGTGCGCGTGATCGCCGCCAGCAATCGAGACCTGAAGCAGGACGTGCGTGACGGGCGTTTCCGCGAAGATCTCTATTTCCGGCTCAACGTGTTTCCCATCGAGAGCGTGCCGCTGCGCGAGCGGCGCGACGACATCCCGCTCCTCGCCGCGCATTTCCTGCGCGCGGCCGAGCGTAAGCTCGCCGTCGGCGACCTCCGGCTTTCGATTGCTGACGTACGACGGTTGGGCCGTTACGACTGGCCCGGCAATGTGCGCGAACTGCAGAACGCCATCGAGCGCAGTGCAATCCTTGCGCGCGACGGGCAGGCACGCATCGGCCTGCCCGATCGGGCCGCTGCGCGGCAGGCACGTCCCCGTCGCCCCGGCGCGGAGCCGATTGCAACCATCCTGACCGACGAGGCACGGCGCGAGCGCGACCGCGCCAATATCGTCGCCGCCCTTGAAGCCTGCGGCGGCAAGGTCTTCGGCCGCGGCGGGGCCGCCGAATTGCTCGATGTCAAACCTACGACGCTCGCTTCGCGCATCAAGTCGCTTGGGATTCGCATTTCGCGCGTGTCGTCTTGACGCTCGACGCCACCCTTCCCGCTGCCTAGTCTGGACGTACGGAGGACGCGGTGAACGAAGCAGGCGCGGCCATCGGGACGGACAAGGCGCTTGGCGCTCATCCCTTGCGGGCCGAGGTGCTGGGTGAGTTGCATGCGCGCCCCTTCACCCCCATCGCCACTCCACGGCGCGTTCTGCATTTTGCTTTCATGCGCGGGACCGACGCGCGGGGCGACCGTGCCGCGCTTGAAGCGCTTTGCCGCAGCAAGGGCATGACGCCGCCGCCCGAGGGCGCGCGCCACATGCGCTGGCAGTTCGACGGCGGCGCCATGCGCTGGGAAAGCCACAACGAGTTCTCGACCTATCGCTGGGAGCTGCCGTCCGAGAACGGCAAGCCGTTCGAGCCCGCCGCGCGCGTCGCGGCAAAGACACTCGACGGTTTCGTGCAGCCGGGACCGCTGATGGTGGCGATCGATTTGCATCTCATCGCCGATCCGGATGGAAAATTTTCGCCCGAGTCGGTTTTCGAGCGCGCAAGCCTCGCGGTCGCCGAAAACTCCGACGGGGCGGCGCTGTTCGCGACAGACTTTCTTGTCGATGCCGACGGCTATGTGCGCGTGGTGGTGGCCGACCGCGGGATGGGGCCGGAGCGTGCGGGTGCGCTCGTGCAGCGCGTCTTGGAGCTCGAAACCTATCGCACGCTCGCGCTGCTCGGCCTGCCGGAAGCGCAACGGCTTTCTCCATCGATCGGACGCATCGAGAAGAAACTCGCCGATGTCACTGAAGCCATGCGGCACGCGACGGGCCTCATCGACAACAGCCGCCTGCTCGACGAACTCACCGCGCTCGCGTCCGATCTCGAGGCGGATGCGGCCGCGAGCCTGTTCCGGTTCGGCGCGACGCGCGCTTACTACGAAATCGTGCAGACGCGATTGCAGGCAATCGGCGAACGAAAGTTCGGCGGCTTGCCGACCTGGACCTCGTTCCTCACGCGCCGCATGGCGCCGGCAATGCGCACCTGCCTCACCATGGAGGAGCGCCAGGCGAACATGTCGCGCAAACTCGCGCGCGCGGCGAACTTGCTACGGACGCGTGTGAACGTGGCGGTCGAAGGCCAGAACCGCGATCTGCTCTCCGCCATGAACAAGCGGGCGCGGATGCAGCTCCGGCTGCAACAGACCGTCGAAGGCCTGTCGGTTGCGGCCATCAGTTATTACCTCGTCGGCCTCGTTCACTACGTCCTTGAAGGGGCGCACCACTTCGGCTTTCGCGTCGACCCCACCGTCGGCACGGCCATCGCGGTTCCGGTCGTCGTGCTGTTTGTCGCCTTCATTGTGCGGCGCATCAGGCGCAAATACGACGAGAGCGCCGCCAACGAGGACAAGGCTGGTTAAGTCCGCGCGCGGAAAACCCCTCCCGGCGTCAACGAAAATGTATAGTCGGCGGCCCCTTAAACCGGCGAGGTAGACCGGATGCGCCGCGCGTTGGAAATCCTGCGAACTTTTTTTCGCATCGCCCTGCCCTATTTTCGCTCCGAGGAGCGATGGCAGGCGCGCGTATTGCTGGCAGCCGTGATCGCCGCCGAGTTCGGCGTCGTCTACGCGCTGGTGGCGTTCAATCTCTGGAACGCGCGCTTCTATAACGCGATTCAGGATCGCAACTGGGAGGAGTTTCTCTATTCCCTCTTGCTGTTCGTCGGTATCGCGCTGTGGACGGTGGCCGCCAACATGGCGCAGTTCTTTTTCGGCCAGATGCTGATCCTGCGCTGGCGGCGCTGGCTGACGCGGCGCTACGTCACGCTCTGGATGAGCGAAGGCCGTCACTACAAGATGCGCTTCGGCCATGAAGACGTCGACAACGCGCATTTGCGCATTGCCAACGACATTCTCATCTTCCTGCAGAAGACGCATGACCTTGGCTACAATTTTCTCGGCAGCCTGATCGCGCTATTCTCGTTTGCTTACATCCTGTGGGGACTGTCGAGCGTCGCGCCGCTCGTGTTGTTCGGACAGGACTATTCGTTCCCCGGCTATCTGTTCTGGATCGCGATTGCCTATGCAGGCATCGGCACGATGATCGCGCATCTCGTGGGCAAGCCGCTCATCCAGCTGAATTTCCGGCAGCAGCATTTCGAAGCGGATTTCCGTTTCGCCATCGCGCGTGCCTACGACCACACGGAGCCCGTGGCGCTCATGCGCGGCGAAGAGACCGAACGCGCGGTGCTCGATCAGCGCTTCACGACACTCGTCGGGAACTGGCTGAATCTGATCCGGCGGCAAACCATGCTCGGCGGTTTCATCCAGAGCTACGGCCAGATGTCGATTGTCTTTCCGATCATCGTGGCGAGCCCGGCCTTCTTCACCGGAGCCATCCCTCTTGGCATTCTGATGCAGGCCGCGCTTGCCTTCCAGCGCGTCGACATGGCCTTCGCGTTTTTCCTGCACACCTATCCGCGCATCGCGGAGTGGAAGGCGTCGATGGACCGTATTGATCAGCTCGAGCAGGCACTCCTGGCGGTCGATGCGGCGGAGCGCGGCGACGAACGGATCGTCGTGCGCGAGCAGGGCCACAGCCTGCACGCGGAAAATCTGGCCGTTCGACTGCCGAATGGTGCGGTGGTCGCCTCGCTCGCCGATCTCAAGCTCGCGCCCGGCGAACGCGCACTCGTCAGCGGTTCGTCAGGAACGGGCAAATCAAGTTTGTTGCGTGCGATTGCCGGAATCTGGCCGATCGGCGTCGGACGCGTTGGCATGCCGGATGGCGGGCGCGTGCTCGCCATGCCGCAACGGGTCTATTTCCCGCTCGGCACGTTGCGGGCAGCGATCGCCTATCCGACACGGCCGGAGGAAGTGTCCGACAACGACTTGCGCGCGGCGATAAATGCGGTCGGTCTCGCGCATCTCCTGCCCCGCCTCGACGACGAGGCCGAATGGCCCGTCGTACTCTCGGGCGGCGAACAGCAGCGGATCGCGCTCGCCCGCATCCTGATCCGCAGGCCGGACGTGCTGTTGCTGGACGACGCTACTTCCAATTTCGACGAGGACACAGCGCCGCGCCTCTTCCAGTTGCTCGTGGATCGGCTGCCAAACGCGATCTTCGTCACCTTCAGCCGTCAGACAACGCTTGCAAACCTGCACGGGCATCATGTCAAACTCGGCGCCAACAGGCAGGCGGCGGCGGGGACGCTTGCAGCGGAACCTGCCTGAACGCCAGGGGGAGAACGTGAGTAAACTTGCTTATTACGTCGGCGGCTGGGACCTCGACGTCGACGTGTGCCCGTGCGACGTGCATTTCACCGATTTCCTCGAAGAGAAGAAGATCAAGAACGGCACGATCTTCCACTTCGGCACCGGCACACATCACCATGTCGGCGTGCGTTGCGCGGAGAACGGATCGAACAACGCCGTGCTCGCGATCACCGCGTCGGTCGAGGAGATCGATGCCTATACGAAGCTTGCGCTCGAGCGGCCGGCGGTCACGAAAACCTACAAGGCTTTTTTCGGAGACATATATCTCCTCGAGAAGCGGCTGCTGCCGATGTTCGACGCCGTCTGCCTGCCGCATGTGTGCGAGTTCAGGGGACCGGAAAACGAATCCTATGGCGGCATGACCGACCGGCAGATGGTCGACCTGCTCACCGAGCACACGAAGCCGGGCGGCTATATTTTCTTCTATACGAAATCGATGGCCTACGATCAGGCAGGACCGCTCGTCGAAAAATGGTCGAAGGAAGCGCCGGTGACCGACGAGGGCCTCTACAAGACCCTCGCCGTGTTCCGCAAGAAATAGCGCGTTTCACATCGGCGGCGTCAGTCCGTCGCGGCCGACGCTGATGCGCGCGGCGTTCAGGCTGCCGTCGGGCTGTCGCTGCGCGGCGACGATGAAGATCTTCGCGCCGGGCTTCAACTCGTCGCGCGCGCCGGGCAGATAGGTCACGATCGGCGTCTCGGCCGGCACAACGATTTTCTTTTCGCCGTCCTTGTATTTGACCGTGAGCGTGCGGCCCTCGCCGACGGCGGTGATCTGATCCACCGTCGCATTCGTCATGGTCGAGCCCGGCCGCACATCCCACACGCTGTGCCCTTCGGCCACGCCACGCAAGGCTTCGGGGAAAATGTGGACGTGCAGCGCATTTTGGCTGCCGTCCGGCTCCGGCAAGGCGGATACGCCGATATAGGAGCCGGGTTTCACATCGCTCAGCGGAATCTTGACGATGCCGGACACCGCGACATTGTCTGGCACGTTGATCGTCAACTCCGCCCCGTCGCGCGCTTTGACGAACAGCTTGTTGCCGTCGATCTTGACGATTTCGGCGCGCACGCGCACCGGTGGCTGCTGCGCGAACGCATCGGACACGAAAACGGCAGCGGCGAAGGCCGCGAACGCGACGACTGCTAGACGAAACGGAAGACGGCTTTTGTGCCGGCGCATGACGGCCTCCCTGGCTTCTCCACGACGCTAACCCCGCTCTGTGTCAAAACTTCCGTGGGACCGCGCCCGTCCGATCACGCTGTTGTGCTTACCCGGACGGCGCTGCTAGGACTCCGGCCGAATTTGTGGAGGAGCGGCAATGGCGGAGCGCATGCTGGGCAAGAGCGGCCTGAAGGTTTCGGCAATCGGACTCGGCTGCATGTCGATGTCGGGCGTCTATGGCGACAGCGACGACAAGGAGTCCACCGCCGTCATTCACCGCGCCATCGATACGGGCATCAATTTCATCGACACGGCGGACATTTACGGCAACGGCCACAATGAAGAGCTGGTCGGCAAGGCGATCCGGGATCGTCGCGAGAAGGTCGTGCTCGCCACCAAGTTCGGCAATGTGATCGGCAAGGGCGTCGTCGACGGCCGGCCTGAATATGTCATGAGCGCGTGCGACGCGAGCCTGAAACGGCTCGGCATCGATACGATCGATCTCTATTACCAGCACCGCGTCGATCCGAATGTGCCGATCGAAGAGACGGTCGGTGCGATGGCAAAGCTGGTCGAACAGGGCAAGGTGCGCGCACTCGGTCTTTCGGAGGCACACCCGGACACGATCCGCCGCGCGGCCAAGATCCATCCCATCGCCGCATTGCAGACCGAGTATTCGCTGCTCTATCGAGATGTCGCCGAGGATACGCTGCAAACAACGCGCGAACTCGGCACTTCCTTCGTCGCCTATGCGCCGCTCGGCCGCGGCATCCTCACGGGCGCCACGAAGTCGCTCGACGAGATCGGCAAGAACGACCGGCGCAATATCCATCCGCGCTATCAGGGCCAGAACTTCACGCAGAATCGCAAGATCGTCGAGAAGATCGAGGCGATCGCGGCGGAGAAGAAGGTCAAGGCGTCGCAGCTCGTGCTCGCCTGGCTGCTCGCACAGGGCACGGACATCGTGCCGATCCCGGGCACCAAGCGCATGGAGCGGCTCGAGGAGAACAGTGGCGCGCTCGCCATCAAGCTCTCGTCCGAAGACATCGCGCGCCTGAACGCAGCCGTCCCGCCGGGCGCCGCGGCGGGCGAGCGCTATCCGACCGAGATGATGAAGAAGGTGCAGGTATAAGGCGGCGCAGTCAGACGTCGTCATCCGCGACGGTGCCGCCCTCGCCTTCGAGGCGCCGGATCTGCTTGACCTCGCTGCGGTTGAATTTCAACCGCACGCCCGCACCGCCGCCGTTTTCCGGGATGAAGACGACGCCGAACTGCTCGAGCGCGACGCGGACGGCCTGAACGTCCGGTCCGCCGGGCGAGACATCGTTCGCTTCCATGAGCCGGAGGTCGGCTTCGGATACGCCGGAGCGCAGCGAGAGTTTCGCGCGGCTGATGCCGGCAAGGACGCGACCGGCAGCAATCTGCTTTCCGGTGACGGTCCCGCTCATGTCACCTTCCGCTTGCAAGCGTGGATTAAGGAGAATGGTACAGCTGGGTGGGGTCGAACCACCGACCTCCGGTTCCACAGACCGGCGCTCTAACCAACTGAGCTACAGCTGCACGAGATGGCCGCAAACTAGGAGCAAATCCGGGGCGGTTCAAGCGCCGCCTGATCGCAAAAAGCCCGGCCGGAGCCGGGCTTTTTCACGCCGTTGAAGCGGATCCTTAATTGATCCGAAAATTCTTGCCGGAAGCGGCGGTGTCGGTCGCGACCTTGCGGGCGAGCGCGGAGAATTCCTTGGCCTGATCGGACAGCGTCTCGAACTGCTGACGCATGTGGGCGGCCGAGAGTTCGAGCGCTTCGGAAAGCGACTTCGCCGCCAGCAGTTCGCGGGCGTAGTCGAAGCTTGAATTCACGTTGCTGCGGAGCGCTTCGATGGCCTTGAGATTGAACTCGGTCGCGCCGCGCGTGGCCGTCAGATAGCTGTCCTCGACCATGTCGGTCGCGCCTTCCGCGGCGTTGCGCAGGCGGGCGTAGTTTTCCTTCGCCTGTTCGACGCCCTTCTCGGTGAGTTCGCGGAAATACTCCGGAAACTGCGGGGCGGCGGCCTCAAACTTTTCGCCCTCGACCTTGGCGGTGCGGGCGGTTTTTCTGATGTTGTCTTTTACTTCACGGGTGGAGGTTTCGATGTCGGGCATGGCTGGCTCCCTGGCAAGTTGCGCACATGGCGGGCGGCGAGTCCTCACCACCTATCATGAGAAATTGTGCATCGCAACAATAACGGCTGCGACGCACAAACGTTCCAAAAACCAAGATTAAATCAGCCAACCTTCATCGCGCGGGCGGCGGCGTCGGCCAGCGCCTTGCTCTGGGTTGCGAGTTTCTGCGCTTGCGCCTGTGCAAACTCGGTCTGAAGACGCACGACCTCCTCGACGTCACGGGCACGCATCAGCTTGTCGATGAAGGCGAAACCATCGATGACGTTTTCCTGCGCGAAGCCCATGGCCTTGCGGCTCACCTCGCGGGTGCTCGCATGCACGCCGCTTGAGCTTTCCAGCGCGCCAAGTGCCTTCTCGGTGGCGCTGAGGTAGCCTTGGAACGCCTGCCGCGTGGCCTCAATGCCCTGCTCGGCCAAGGCCTTCATTTCCGCCGGAATTTCGAAGCCGCTGGTTTTCATGGGGCGCTCCCGTTGCCGCTATGCACATCTCAAGGCTAACGCGCCGGAAGCGGGATCGGTAGCACGCTCGCGCGTGAGAACGGGCAATTTGTAACCCCCGCGGGGTTAACCCTCCCCCGGAACAAAAGCCAAAAAACCCCTGCAATCGTGGATTTTCGGCTTCCCGGCATTTATGAATGAAGTGTTAAATCGCGGGGCCAGTGGGGGCGGCGCGGTTCCAACGAGCCATTGATGACCCAGGTTCCCGGACTGCTTGAGCTGCTCGCGGACGAACGGATCGGCGCGCTTTTCGCGTCGGCCAAGCCCGCGCTCGTGCTCGACCGCGAGGGCGGGCTGCTGTTCGCGAACCGGGCGACACTCAATCTGCTGCGCGCCGACACGCATGCCGAGGTCGCGGCTGCGGTCGCGGCGGAACGCGGGCCGTTTGCAAGCGCGCTGCGCCATCTGAGCGAGACGGCGGAGAGCGCAGCGCAAATCCATACGCTGCCGCTGAAGGCGGCGGGCACGCGCCGCGCCTTCCAGCTCACCGGCACGCGCATCGCGCTCAATGCTCGCGAACCCGTTTTTCTCCTGACATCGCAGGAACCTGCGAACGGCGCGCCGAGCCAGACGGCCGCCGCCGGCGCCGCGTTCGACGGCGTGGACGCGCCATACGCGCTGTTCGCACCCGACGGCAAAAAGATTCACGCCAATGCCGCCGCCGCCAACCTGGTCGGTGGCGCAATGAACCTCACCGATCTCATTCCGGGCTCGCATCACGCGCTCGCCAAAGCCCGCAGCGAAGGTGAAGCGGAACTGAGCTTCGGCGTGCTGCGCATGTCGCTGCGGCGGATCGGCAACGACGACTACGCGATCGCGGCGGCCTTTACCGCACCCGTGCGTGAAGCCGAGCAGGCAACGCCGAAGCAAGTCGTGCGGCAGTCGGAGCCCGAACCAACGAAGATCGAACCGTCCGTGCAGGCTGCACAACCCGCGAAGGAACAAGCTCCGGTCGACCGTTCGCCTGAGCCG
>JAICQA010000094.1 GCA_025929595.1 Xanthobacteraceae bacterium | reverse complement strand
GACGCTCGTCGGCAGCTCGCTCGGCGGCTGGACATCCGCCGAGATAGCCGTGCGTGATTGCTCATCGCTGCGCGCCCTCGTCCTGTCGTGCCCCGCGGGCATCCACGTGAAGGGACAAAGCAAAGGCGACATTTTTCTGTGGTCGAATGAGGCGCTCGTCCGCAACATGTTTCACGACCAGAAATTCGCCGACGGCATGCTCGCGCCGGAGCTGACAGAAGATCAGCAGATGGCGCTCGCCAAGAACAAGCTCACCACTGCGCGCCTCGGCTGGCAGCCGCGCCTCTACAATCCCAATCTCTACAAGTGGCTGCACCGCATTTCGGCTCCGACGCTGCTGCTCTGGGGCGACGACGACAAGGTCATCCCGCCCGCCTACGGCCCCGCGTTCCGCGATCTGATTCCCGGCTCGAAGCTCGTCGTGTTCAAGGATTGCGGGCACGTCCCGCATGTCGAGAAGATGGACGAGTGGACGAACGAAGTGCTCGCTTTCGCGAAGGAGGGCGCGCGATGAGCCTGAAATTCTTCTTCTTTCATTTGATGCCCTATGCGGCGCTCGACCCCGATTACGACAAGAAGTACAACTCCGCCTGGGTGACGCTGCCGAACAGCTACTACGACCCGCAGGTCGGCCATCAGCTCTACAATCGCTATCTCGACGAAATCGAATATGCCGATGCTCTCGGCTGGGACGGCGTCTGCGTCAACGAGCATCACCAGAACGCCTATGGATTGATGCCGATCCCCGGCGTGATGGCGGGCGCACTCTCGCGCCGCACGAAGAACGGCAAGATCGCGGTCCTCGGCCGCGCACTGCCCCTCCTCAACAATCCGCTCACCGTCGCTGAAGAATACGCGATGCTCGACAACATCACGGGCGGGCGGTTGATCGCCGGCTTCGTGCGCGGCATCGGGGCGGAGTATCACTCATGGGGCGCGAACCCGGCGGAGTCGCATGAACGGTTCCACGAAGCGCACGATCTCATCATGCAGGCCTGGACCCAGCCGGGTCCGTCGAAGTTTGAAGGCAAGTACTATCACTTCGAGTACGTGAACTGCTGGCCGCGCACGTTTCAGCAGCCGCATCCGCCGATCTGGATTCCGTCGCAGGGCAGCCGCGAGACGATCGAATGGGCGGCGCATCCGAGCCGCAAATACACCTATCTGCAAACCTTCAGCCCAGTCGCAGTTCTTGCGCGTTACATGAACCTGTATCGCGAGACGGCGAAGAACTACGGCTACGAAGCAACCTCAACGCAGGTCGGCTGGTCCGTTCCTGCTTACGCCGCCGAGACCGACGAGATCGCGCGCCGCGAGGCGAAGCCGCACATCGAATTCTTTTTGAACAAGCTCCTGCGCATGCCGCCGGAGATGCTGTTGCCGCCCGGCTATCTCTCGCTTGCGTCGCTCAAGGGCGTCATGAGCGCGAAGCGCGGCATTTCGGGTGCCGTGCGCACGATCGACGAAGTGATTGAGCAGGGCATCTTCCTGTGCGGCAGTCCCGCGACGCTGCGCGAGCAGATCGAAAAATATCAGAAGGAAATCGGCTTCGGCTATCTGTTGCCGCAGATGCAGTTCGGCACCTTGCCGCACGACCTCGTGCGGAAGAGCACGGAACTGTTCGCGAAGGAGATCATCCCGCATTTCCGCTCGGGCGGTCAGGAGAAGGCGCGCGCCAGCGCCTGACGGGGCGAGGGGAAGGAAACTGGCTCCGCGGGTAGGATTCGAACCTACGACCGATCGATTAACAGTCGATTGCTCTACCACTGAGCTACCGCGGAACGGGGCAGGCCCGCCATATAAACGTCGAGGGCGGGCTTGCCAAGCGTCCAAAGGGTAACCGCTGCAACGAAATTTGGCGCGCCGGGAAGGACGCGTCGCGCGATCACGCGGGCCAGCGATCCGGATCGTCGACGACCACCCGACGCGGCTTCGTGCGTTCGGTTTCCAGGTCGATCTTCTTCTTCAGGATGCTGAAGCGATCCGTGCGCGGGCCTGCGGGCTGCAGGGACGGAGCATCCTGTCGCGGGGCCGTCGAATGGGCGTCCAGCGGCGGCGGCTGCTTGAAATTCAGGTGAGCGCCGCGCCAGCGCGCCACCACCGACTCGATAAAGTTCTCCGGCACTTTTTCGTCCGCGGCGGAGTGCGTGTTCCGCACCGCTTCGCTGTTCGGAACGACATCTTGCGGCAAGGAGTCGAAGATCAACCGTGCCGGAAGTGCCACGCCCTCGCCGAACGCGAGCACCTCGCGGGTGCCGAGCGAAGGCACGAAGCGCAGCAGGTTGGCGGCAGCGTCGGAAACCGCGGAGCGAATGATCGCCTGGTCGCGATCGTTCGACATCCGCATTACGAACAACGTGCTGCATTGGGAAATGATCGTCGGGTCGAGTTCTGCCGGACGCTGGCTGACAAGACCGAGGAAGAGGCCGTACTTGCGGCCCTCCTTCGAAATGCGTGAAAGCGCACGTCGAGTCGGGCCGAAGCCGAGCGAGCGGTCGGCGGATGCATAGCGGTGCGCTTCTTCGCACACGAAGAGTTGCGGAAAGGCGCCTTCGCTCCACAGGCCAAACTCGAACGCCATGCGGCCCAGCACGGACACGACGGAGTCGACCACTTCGGCGGGGAATCCAGCCAACTGCATGATCGTCATCGGCTTGCCGTTCGGCGGCAGGCGGAAGAGTTGGCACAGCACTTCCACCATCGTATCGCCGCCGACGTTCGCGTTTTCGAACATGAACGTGTAACGCGGGTCGTTGCTCACCGATTCAATGCGCATGACCAGCTTCTGGTACTTCATGCGCGACGACCGGTTTTCCAGCTTGCCCATGCGCTCGTCGATGAGCGTGAGGAGATCGGCGAGGCGATAGGGCACCGGCGTGTCAGCCGTGAAGCCCGTTGATTTGGGATCGGTTCGCTTCAGGCCGGGACGGTCCGGCGAAGCCTGATATTGCATGTACATCGCCTTGGCGATCGGGATCACCTCGGCGAGAATTTCGGTTTCTTCCTCGACGCCCGGGCGGGCGCCGAAGATGACGTCGACCATTTCTTCGAAGTTGAACAACCAGAACGGCAGCTTCAGGTTGGCCGGATTGAGTACATGCGCGCGATCACTGAAGCACCGCGCATATTCGTTGTGCGTATCGAGGAGGAAAATGCGCAAGTTGGGGCGCGACTTCAGAATTTCGCGCAAGAGCAGGACGACGCCGCTTGATTTGCCGACGCCCGACGTGCCGAAAACTGCAAAGTGTCGGCTCAGCATGTCGTCGATGTGAATGTAAGCGTCGAGGCGGCCGTTCTGCTGCAACTGTCCGACCTTGATGGTCTCGTTGCCGCCGGTGCCATAGACGACGCGCAGTTCGTGTTCGCCGATCGCTACCGCCGGGTCGCCGATCCGCGGATAGACGGTCACGCCACGCTGAAATGCCGCTCGGCCGTGCCCGTCGTTCTTGATCTCACCCATCAAATCAAGATGGGCGGATGCAATGTAACCCTGCGCGCGCGCTTCGCCGGGCAACTCGATGGAGGTCTCCGTGATGAACCCGATCAAAACGGATTGGCCGCTCGCGATTGCGACGAAATTGCCGACCGTCGCGCGGTCATCCGGCAGCTTGCCCGGCCCCGGCAGAATTCCGATGGTCGCCTGTGCGCCTTGCACCGAAAGCACGTTGCCGGTGCGCTGTTGCAGCGCAGGTGTGCCAGCGGCGGCCGCTTCGCGGAGGTGATCGAGCGACATGCGAGTCTGCCCTGTGCCCCGCATGAGGCGCGGGCTCGTACACTTTAACCGAGCAGGGCTTTCGGCTGCTTAACGAACCGGCGTTGGCGGCGTTTAGATCGAAAATTGGTAGATGAAAGTTTACGAATGGCGTTTTGCCCGCCGGATGCCGAAGAAGAATATGGAGGCCGCGCCCGGAATCGAACCGGGGTATACGGATTTGCAGTCCGCTGCGTAACCACTCCGCCACGCGGCCGTCCGCGGCCCAAGGGCCGAAGGCGCGCCGTGAATAGCAAAGGTACCGCCTCTCAACAATGGCGGCCTTGCCTTTTGGCCGACCCTGCACCAATGCTCCTGCCTCGCGCATTCAACCTTTCTTCCGAGGCGTCATGATCGACTTTGAGCGGTTGCGGCAGTCCATGGTGGACAGCCAGATTCGTCCCAATGACGTAACCGATCCGCGCATTCTGGCCGCCATGCTGGCGGTGCCGCGCGAGCGTTTTGTTCCGCCACACCTCGCCGGTCTCGCCTATCTCGACGACGACATCGTGGTGCAGGAGGCGGGCGACGGCCGCCCCGCGCGCTATCTCATGGAGCCGATGATTCTTGCGCGGCTTGTCCAGGCGCTAAATCTTATGCCGCAGGATCGCGTGCTCGATGTCGGTTGTGCGACCGGCTACTCGACCGCCGTGCTGACGCATCTCGCGGCCTCGGTCAGCGGACTGGAGTCGGAGCCCGGCCTGGCGGCTGCCGCGCAGAAGAATGTCACCAACGCGCAAATTGTCACCGGTCCGCTCAATGAGGGCGTGGCGCCGGCCGCGCCGTTCGACGCCATCCTGATCAACGGGTCGGTTGAGACCGTTCCTGAGTCTCTCCTTGCACAATTGAAGGAGGGGGGGCGCCTTGTCGCAGTGGTGCGTAAGGGCCCGCCCGGACGCGCCACCATTTATGCGCGCAATAACGGGGCCGTGAGCGCCCGTCCGCTGTTCGACGCCGCGGTTCCGCCGCTGCCCGGATTCGAGGCACCGCGAGGCTTCGTCTTCTGACCCAAGGCCGGAAAAAACTGTGGCCTTCCTGCCGCGCTGACCCGGAATCCACCTCTTCTTGAGGGTCGGCCGGTTTCCCGGCGCGGTCCGGCACACTAGAGTCTTGCTCGACATTGATAATTCGGCATCGGCCGGCGTTCGCCGGTCGCGGGGTGGGGTTATGCGTGCTGGGGCAATTCGGCGCTGGGCTTTGGCGAGTACGATGCTCGCCGGTGTCCTCGCTGGGGGAATGGGAACAGCGTTATCCCAGACTCTGGATCAGGCACTTGCCGCCGCTTACATCAACAATCCGACTTTGAATGCGCAGCGCGCCGCGACACGCGTCGTCGACGAGCAGGTGCCGCAGGCGCTCTCGGGTTTTCGTCCGACCGTTTCCGCGGGCGCCGACGTCGGCACGGTATGGTCGCGCACGCGCGCTCGCGGTGGCGGAACCACAAGCAGCACGATCCATCCATACGGTTACGGCGTCACGGTCACACAGAACGTTTATAACGGCATGCGCACCGTCAACCAGACGCGCTCGGCCGAGGCGCAGGTGCGCGGTGCTCGCGAGACGCTGCGCAACACCGAGCAGAATGTTCTGCTCGACGCTGTCATCGCCTACATGGATGTGCTGCGCGACGGCGCCATCGTCGAGCTGCAACGGCAAAATCTCGAAGCCTTGCGCGAACAGCAGCGCGCCACGCGCGACCGCTTCGACGTGGGCGAACTGACGCGCACCGACGTCGCCCAGGCCGACGCGCGCGTGGCGCAGGCGGAGTCCGAACTCTATGCTGCGCGGGCACAACTCAACGCGTCGCGCGCCGCCTTCCAGCGCGATATCGGCATTGCGCCCGGCCGGCTGCGTGCTGCCCGCCCGGTCGAAAATCTTCTGCCGCGTAAGCTGGACAGCGCGCTCGCGCTGGGCGAGGACCAGCATCCCGCCCTTATGGCGGCACGCCACGGCGTTGATACCGCCTCGCTGAATGTGAAAGTCGCTGAAGGCGAATTGCTGCCGATCCTGTCCGTCGAGGCCAACGTGTCGCGCGACCACGATCCGAGTCCGCTCACGGATCGGCAGGACAGCGCCTCGGTATTCGGCCGACTCACGGTTCCGATCTATCAGGGCGGCGGCGAGTATTCGCGCATTCGTGCCTCGAAGGAGACACTCGGCCAGCGCCGGCTTGAGTCGGATGTGACACGCGACCAGGTACGCGCGGCGGTCGTGCAGTCTTTCGGCTTGCTGACCGCCGCCCGGTTCCAGGTCGAAGCCGCGCAGGCTCAGGTGAATGCGGCGCAGGTTGCCTTGAACGGCGTGCAGGAAGAGTTCCGCGTCGGTCAGCGCACGACGCTCGACGTGCTCAATGCGCAGGCGGAACTCGTGACGGCACGCGCCGCCGTCATCACCGCGCAACGCGACCGGGTCGTGAACTCTTATTCGCTGCTGGCCGCGATCGGCAAGCTGAATGCGGAGGAACTGCGCCTCGGCGTGCAGGCCTACGCGCCCGAGGTGCATTACAATCAGGTGCGCGACAGCTGGTTTGGCGTTCGCACGCCCGACGGCCGCTGAACGCACGATTTACCCCCACCGCAATAGGCGTTGGGCCCTTCACATCCCCCAGCCGTAGTGATTCAGTAGATCGTAACGATTCTCTCCCTGACTGATTCGGTCGGCGGGGTGAGGACAACCCTGTCGGAGCGTACGAGGCATGTCGAAGACTGCGCGGGCCGCCGAGCCCTCGATGGAGGAGATTTTGGCCTCCATTCGCCGGATCATCGCCGACGATTCCGGCTCGCAGCCGCGCGCCACACCGCGAGTGGTCGACTCGCCCGCCGCGATGGACCTGGGAATGCAGTCGCGCCCGGGCAATGCGCTGCCCGAGCCGCCCATGGCGGACGCCGACATTCTGGAGCTGACACAACCGGTCGAGCCGCCGTCGGCATTTACGCCAGTCGGCGATCCGGACATTGCCTTTCGTGAAGAAGAGCCGCGCGCACCCGAGCCGCCGGTGGCTGCCGCGCCGCCGCCCACGCCTGCACCGCGCCCCGCGCCGCAACCGGTATCCGCCATGCACGAAGAGCGGCTGATGTCGTCGAATTCGTCGGTGGCGGTCAGCGCCGCCTTCAATTCGCTGGCTGCCACGGTCCTGTCCGACAATGCTCGCACGCTCGAGGACATCGTCAAGGACATGATGCGGCCCATGCTCAAGAACTGGCTCGACGAGAACCTGCCGGGCATGGTCGAGCGCATCGTACGTGCCGAGATCGAGCGCGTGGCACGCGGCGGCCGCTGAGCGCTTACTTCGCCGACGTCCGGATCAGTGCTTCGCCAATGTGCTGCGGAAGCCGAATGCGATGATCGGGAAGGCAATCGCGGTAAACACGAAGATTGGAACGCCGCCGAAGTGGTCGTAAGTCGGACTTAGCACCGCAAATCCGATCGTCTGTCCCAGGAAGATCATCGCCGCGAACAGTGAGAGCGCCGCGCCGCGCGCTTCGGGCGCCATCTGGGTGGCGCTGACCTGCAGCATGTTGTGCACCATCATGAGGCCGATGCCCGCGACGAAGAGCGCGGGGCCAAAGACCTGCCAGTAAGGCGTGACGGCGATGGCGAGGAAGCTCAACCCGAACATGACGCCGCCCAGCATCAGCGTGCCGCGTTCGCCGAATGTCGCCAGCACGCGCGCCGTGACGAAGCTGTAGACGATGCCGCCCGCCGCGAAGAGGCCGAGCATCACGCCGATCATGCCGAGCGAGAAGCCGAAACGGTCGTGCAGATGCGCGCCGACGAACGCCGCCGAAGTGAAGGAGATCCCGCCCTGCGCACAGACCGCGAGCAGCACGTGGCGCACCGCCGGCCGCTTGAAGAGCGAGAACAGTTCGGCATAGGCCTCCCGGCTCGACCGTCGCGCGGGGCGCTCGTGGTTGCGTAATGCGGGCGAAAGCAGGAGCCCGATGCCCGCCACGGCGAACACTGCGGCGATGAAATAGAACACCGCGCGCCAGCCGAGGAACTCGGCGATCAACCCGCCTAATACCTGGCCGCACATCAAGCCCAGCAGGACCGTACCGGTGAAGCGCGCAAGCGCCACGTGCCGCTGCGCGTAGGTCGTCGTGTCGCCGATGAAGGCGAGCGTGAGGGGGACGATGGCGGCGGTCGCCACGCCCGAGAGCAATCGAAGTGCGGCAAGTCCCGCCAGTGAAGTGGCCAAGGCAGTCGCCGCCGAAATGACCGCCGAGCCAAGCGCCGCAACCGTGATGACCGGCAGCTTTCCGACACGATCCCCGAGCGGGCCGTACACGATCTGCAGCGCGCCATGGGCAAGCGCATAGAACATCGCGACCAGCGCCGCCGCGCCGACGGTGGTGCTGAACTCACTGGCGAAGGTCGGCAGCAGCGGGTCGGTGATGCGGATATTGGCGCCGATCGCGAAGCCCGCGATGCTGAGGATCGCCAAAGTAAGACCGGTCCCCAACTGGGGACCGGCGGTCTGTTCCGGCTTGATGGGGCCAGCGTCCATTGGCGGTCTCTATCACGCCGACTGAAAAGTTGTCGCGCGCGCGGCGCATGGCTGAACGACCTGCCATGCCCGATGCTGGAGTCGCATGCAGGCGCGTCGGAACCGCGCGGTCCGCTTTGCTAAGATTTGGTGTCGAGGGTCGGCAGCCGTGCCCAATAAACAAGCGCTACGAACGCGAAGCCGACGGCGCCTGCCGCGACGACCGGCGCGCCGCCGACGCTATCGTAGAGCGGACCACCGATCGCGATGCCGACAAGTTGGCCAATGAAGAAGGAAGCGGCGAAGGCGGACATGGCGGAGCCGCGCGCGTCCGGCGCCATCTGGCTCGCCCGAAGTTGCAGCGTGTTGTGCAGCATCAGGAGCGACACGCCCGAGATGAAAAGAAGAACGGGGATGGTCTGCCACCATGGCGTGACCGCGACCGCGAAGAACGAAACGGAAAATAGCACGCCGCCGTAGCCGACGAGCTCGCGCTCGTTGAAGCGCTCGATCAGCCAGCCGGCGTTGAGCGTGTAAAAGAGTCCGCCGCCGCCAAACAGCGCCAGTGCGACGCCGATCTGCGTGTAACTCAGTCCGAATTCGTCATGCATGTACGCGCCGAGAAAGGCTGCCGCGCTCATCACGAAGAATCCCTCCGCGGCGGAAACGCCGATGACCCATCGCGGCTGCTTTTCG
>JAICQA010000303.1 GCA_025929595.1 Xanthobacteraceae bacterium | reverse complement strand
TCTTTTGGTACGGACCCGTCCGCAGCGATGCGAACGACTTTGCCGAGATGGCCGGAAAGATCCTGCGCGGGCTGCATCGCGTTGCGCTCGCCGAGCGTCACGAACAGGTTGCCGTCGGGCGCGAACACAAGCCGCGACCCGAAATGGAATCCGCCGCCGCGTCCCGGCTCCATGCGGAAGATGACCGTGACGTTTTCGAGTTTCGCCGTATCGTTGCTGAGCCGCGCATGCGCCACCGCCGTCCCGTTCACGGCGCCGTGCGGCTCCGCATAGGTGAAATAGATGCGCCGGCTCTTCACAAAGTCGGGGGCAAGGATGACGTCGAGCAATCCGCCCTGCCCGACCGCCGCGACCTCCGGCACGCCGGATACTTCGCCGAGCTTGCCGTCCTTGCCGAGAATGCGCAGCCGGCCCGGCCGCTCGGTGATCAGCGCGCGCCCGTCAGGCAGAAACGCGACCGCCCACGGGTTCTCTAGGTCCGACGCCATCGTCTCGACCCGGAACTTCGCTTTCTCGCTCGTTACGACATCCGCCTTCTGCGCGAGGGCCGGCGCGATCGTCGCTAGCAACAGGGGAAGGATCAGGCGATGGGACAAAGGGCGCTCCGGAACGGCAACTCAAACCTAAGTCGCCGGTTCCGAAGACGCCAGTCTCTCGCGGCGAATTGAACGAGGCGTTCAGGCGAGCGAGATGATGGGCCACGCACCGGCCGGCCCTTCCGCGAGGGCGACGACCAGCGTGCAGATCGAAAAGACGAGAGCCAGCGCCACCGCCACTTCGAGCCGGGCCGACCTGTCGCGCAGGTCGCGCATCAGCGATTGGGGCGAACGCAATGCAGGCAAGGCACGCGGATTGTTCATCGTGGTCTCCGAATCAGTCCGCCCGCCTGATGACGCAGGCTACGAAAAACCGAGTCCGCGATGAGTCCGCCTTATGACCGAAACGTGGCGCCGTCAGGCGTTGGTGTAGCTGTTGGCGATGCGCGCGCCTTCCGGCAACTGCGTCATGCCGACATGGCCGGGCTCGGCGGCAAGGCGCGCGAGCCAGTCGGTGAGCGCGGGGAAACCGCCGAGATCGAAATCGCCCTCCGGCGCAACATGCGTATGCGCATAGAGCGCGAGATCGGCGACGCTCGTGCGTTCGCCCGCGAAGAAATCGTGCTGGCTCAGGTGCCGCTCCATGAGCGCGAGCGCCTCGTAGCCCCGCTCCATCCAGACATCGATGTCGTGCGTGCGCAGCTCACGCCCGCCCTTCACGAGGGCGAGCCAGAAGCGCGCCGCCGCGATCGCGGGCTCGTGGCTGTGCTGTTCGAAGAACATCCAGCGCAACACCTGTGCGCGCTCGAACGGACCGGCGGGCAGATAGTCGGTGCCTTCGGCGAGATAGGCGAGGATCGCGTTCGACTCCGCCAGCCGGCGACCGTCTTCCAGTTCCAGGAGCGGAACGTGCCCGTCGGGATTCTTCGCGAGGAACGCGGGCGTGCGGGTCTCGCCCTTCAGGATATCGACTTCGATCTGCCGGTACACGATGCCGAGGCGGGCGAGCAGCAGCCGCACCTTGTACGAATTCCCGGACAATTGCATCGAATACAAAGTAAACATCGCGGCCCCGTTCAATGGAGCTTAGACACGCGACAATGATGGTGGAAGTGCGGCGCGGTCAATCGCCCCACGGCGCAAGACGATTCCAAACAGGAGAATGATCACGATCAGGCCGACGGGCACGAAAATAATCTCGGCCAGCGTTCGTGAAATGAGCGGTGCGATCCAGCAGAAAGCGAGCACGCTTTTCTCATAGTCGATGAAACCGTGCTTCAATCCGTGCGCCGCGACAAACCCGATCGCGGGCGCCATGACCATCAGGTCGTAGTCGAGCACATAGGGCGTCGCGATCAGCGCGCCCGTCAGCAACGCCGCCGCCTTGAGCGCGAAGGCGATTTCGCTTCGCCACAGAATGAAGACCAGCACCGCGACGGTGCAGATCGCCGCAAGCTGCGCCGCGTAGGCGACCTCGACGGGCGCGCCGATGAGGCGCAGCGCGGCGAACGGACTTTGAATTTTGTGAAAGCCCGTCCCGCCCTGCTCCAGCACCACCGTACGCGTGAATTCGAGACTGTCGCGGAACGCGGACCACGAGCCGGCGCCGAACATAACCCACGAGAGAACCACGAGTGCGATGACCATTGCTGCCGCAGCGGTGAAAGCGCGCCATTTCCCACCCGCGACCAACGCGACCGGAATGAGCACGCCGAGTTGCGGCTTGAAGCTCAGCAGTCCGAGCAGCCAGCCCGCGATTCGTGGATTGCGATCGAGCAGCACCAGCCCGCCGCCGAACAGCGCCGCGCTGAGAAAGCCGTTATGCCCGTGCGAGATATTGATGAGCACGGCCGGAAACGCGATTGCGGGCAGGAGCGCGGCCTGCGGCACGATCATCCGCATCGCCCAGAGATAAAGTGCGAGCGTCGCCGCCTGCCAGACAAACAGCGCCACGAGATACGGCATCAGCGCGAGCAGCGCGGCCACACCGAGAAAGATCGGCGGATAGTGCCAGCCGTAAAACGGCGTCGTCGCGCCGAAGATTCGTTTCTCCATCTCGTGCTGAAGTGCGGGCGAGTACGGCGCTTCGGGCCGTCCATCGAGCACCCACTGCCCCGCCGCATAGACATTCGAGAAATCGGTTCCGAGCGGCCGGCCCTGATAGTCCGAAAGCCCGTCGCCCGAGATCGCGAGGCCGACAAGCATCGCGACCCCGAGCGCGAGCACGATCAGCGAATAGCCGCGCACGCGGCTGACCGTCAGCCAGTCACCGGTCCGCACAGCCGCCCAGATTCCCGCCATCGATCAACCGCCCAGATGAGTTCGCACGAAATCTAATGGGAGATGTCTTAAGTGGCGGTTGCGGTGCGACAGCCCCTCGACTAGTTTCCGCGCCGCCGGGAAATGCCCGGCTGACTGGTGAAACTCATGCCTTTCCTCTCGGAAGCAATCGGGCGCATCAAGCCCTCCCCCACCATTGCCATCTCGGACCTCGCCAAGAAGCTGAAGGCCGAAGGACGCGACATCATCGCGCTCTCCGCCGGCGAGCCGGACTTCGACACGCCGGACAACATCAAGAAAGCGGCGATCGCGGCGATCGAGCGGGGCGAGACGAAATACACGGCGGTCGACGGCATGCCGGAGCTGAAGGCGGCGATTTCGCGCAAGTTCAAGCGCGAGAACGGCCTCGACTACAAGCCGTCGCAGATCACCGTCGGCACCGGCGGCAAGCAGGTGCTGTTCAATGCGCTCGTCGCGACGATCAATCCCGGCGACGAAGTGATCATCCCCGCGCCCTACTGGGTGAGCTACCCGGACATCGTGCTGTTCGCAGGCGGCAAGCCCGTGCCCGTCGTGGGCACGCAGGAGACCGGCTTCAAGATCAAGCCCGAGGCGCTCGAGAAGGCGATCACGCCGAAGACCAAGTGGTTCATCTTCAACTCGCCATCGAACCCGACGGGCGCGGCCTACACGCGCGCCGAGTTGAAGGCGCTCAC
>JAICQA010000357.1 GCA_025929595.1 Xanthobacteraceae bacterium | reverse complement strand
TCACGGTCAGTTTCGACAAGGCCGGCGAAAAGCGCGTGGTGGCGAGCTTTGTCGACCGGGCCTAAATCGGCAGCGTGGATAGCGAAATATGGCGATCAGCAAGAACATCAAGGACCTCATCGAAGCGGCGTGGGTTGACGGTCATGTCTGTCTCGTGGGCACCGCCGGCCCCGACGGACCGAATGTCAGCGCCAAGGGCAGCATGATCTTTTTCGACGACGATCATCTCGCCTATTGGGAGCGCTCGAAGCGCAAGGCGCTTGAAAATCTCGGCGGCGACAAGCGCGTCGTGGTTGTTTACAGCAATATGAATGCGCAGCGTGAGGGCCGCATGGAGTCGCCGGTGCTGCGCTTCTTCGGCACGGCGGAACTGCACGAGTCCGGCCCCGTCAAGGACGCGATCTTTTCAAAGCTGCTGAAGCGCGAGCAGGAGCATGACGGCGCGGACAAGGGGCTCGGCGTCCTGATCAAGATCGAGCGGGCGGAAACGATCGGCGGCAAGTCGATTCGTTGAATCTGAAAGGCGTTGCAAGATGACGTTGAGTGAGGCCGCAAATCCGCTGCTCGATTCCTGGACGACGCCGTTCGAGGCGCCGCCCTTCGCCGAGATCAAGCCCGAGCTCTTTCGTCCGGCCTTCGATGCGGCCATCGCTGAGCACAAGGCGGAGATTGACTCGATCGCGGGCAGCAAGAACGAGCCGAGTTTCGGTAACACGATCGCGGCGATGGAGCTCGCGGGTGCGCGGCTCGATCGCGTGGCGGCGGTTTTCTACAATCTGACGGGCGCGGACACGAACG
Source organism: Xanthobacteraceae bacterium (assembly GCA_025929595.1). Taxonomy (GTDB): domain Bacteria; phylum Pseudomonadota; class Alphaproteobacteria; order Rhizobiales; family Xanthobacteraceae; genus JAUSIF01. The sequence goes on along the minus strand of JAICQA010000357.1, from coordinate 2,164 downwards.
ACGCCTTGCAGGCAATCGAGCGCGACATCGCGCCCGTGATGGCCCGGCACGGCAACGAGATCGTGCTGAATGAGAAGCTCTTCATCCGCATCCGCGAATTGTTCGAGCGACGGGATGAAATCGACTTGTCGGTTGAAGAGGCGCGGCTGCTCGACCGCTACCGCACACGCTTCGTGCGGAGCGGTGCCAATCTCGCGCCGGAGCAGAAGAAGCGTCTCGCTGAGATCAACGAGCGCATGGCGACGCTCGGCACGCAATTCAGCCAGAACGTGCTGGCTGACGAAAAATCCTACAAGCTCGTGCTGGAAGGCGAGGACGACCTCGCGGGCCTGCCCGACTTCCTGCGCAATGCGGCGGCGGAAGCCGCGAAGGAGCGCGGGCTCGACGGCAAGCATGTCATTACGCTCCTGCGCTCCAGCATCGAGCCGTTCCTGCAATTCTCGAAGCGGCGCGACCTGCGCGAGCAGGCATGGCGCGCGTGGCTGTCGCGCGGCGAGCATGACGGCAATACCGACAACCGTCCGATCGCAGCGGAAATGGTGCGGCTGCGCGCGGAGCGCGCGAAATTGCTGGGCTTTGCGAGTTTCGCCGACTACCGGCTCGACGACATGATGGCGAAGACGCCGGCGGCGGCGGGCGATCTGCTGCGCTCGGTGTGGAAGCCCGCGGTGCAGCTTGCCGCGCGCGAGCGCGCGGCGTTGCAAAAGATCGTGCTGGACGAAGGCGGCAACTTCAAACCCGCCGCGTGGGACTGGCGCTTCTACGCCGAAAAGCGGCGCAAGGCAGAGTTCGATCTCGATGAGAGCGCGATCAAGCCGTATCTTCAGCTCGAGAAAATGATCGAGGCCGCGTTCGACACCGCCTCACGTCTTTTTGGCCTCACATTCAAGCCGCGGCCCGATGTCCCGGTCTATCATCCGGACGTGCGCGCGTGGGAAGTGACGGGCGAGGGCGGGCGGCCGATCGGACTCTTCTACGGCGATTATTTCGCACGGCCGTCGAAGCGCTCGGGCGCGTGGATGAGCACGTTCCGCGACCAGCAGAAACTCGCCGGCGACATCCGGCCGATTGTCGTCAACGTCATGAATTTCGCGAAGGCCGCGGACGGCGAGCCGTCGCTCCTGAGCTTCGACGACGCGCGCACGCTCTTCCACGAGTTCGGTCACGGGCTGCACGGGTTGTTGTCCGACGTGACGTTTCCGACGCTTTCGGGCACGGGCGTTGCGACCGACTTTGTCGAGTTGCCGTCGCAGTTGCTGGAGCGGTGGCTGGAGCAGCCGGAGGTGCTGAAGCGCTTTGCGATTCACTACAAGACCGGCGAGCCGATGCCCGACGCGCTGCTTGCGCGCGTGCTGAAGAGCGCGAAGTTCAATCAGGGCTTTGCCAACGTCGAGTATCTCTCCTCGGCGCTGGTTGATCTCGATCTGCATAAGGCGAAGGCAGGCGAGCCCATCGACGTGACGCACGCCGAAAAGGAAGCGCTCGCCAAGATCGAGATGCCGGAAGCGATCTCCATGCGGCACCGGCTGCCGCATTTCTCGCACCTGTTCGCCGGCGACCATTACGCGGCGGGCTACTACTCTTACTTATGGTCCGAGGTGCTGGCCGACGACGCCTTCGAGGCATTCCTTGAGGCCAAGAACCTTTACGATCCCGCGACGGCCAAGCGCCTGCGCGAATTCGTGCTATCGGCGGGCTACACGCGCGAGGCCGCGGAGGCCTATCGCCTGTTTCGCGGGCGCGATCCGAATCCCGAGCCGCTCATGCGCCACAAGGGCCTGCTCGACGCGCCGCCTTCGGCTTCTTGATTAAATTGTCATTCCGGGGCGCCTTTCATCGCGCCAGCGCGATGAAAGCGAGCCCGGAATCCATTTTACCCTCCTCGCCGGGCTTGACCCGGCGATCCAGAGAACGAGGTACGGCGGTTCTGGATGCGCGGGTCTCCAGGCGCGAAGACGGCGCTTCGCGCTTTTGCCCGCGCATGAGGGGAAAATAGTTGCGCCCATACCTGTGCGATGATTATGCATTTAGGAAGCTCTAGTAGTTGGTCCGACCAGCGAACAAATGAAACGTAATCTTGAAACGTCCGTACTGATCGTCGGCGGCGGGCCCGTGGGGCTCACGCTTGCCATGGATCTCTCATGGCGCGGCGTCGACGTGATCG
>JAICQA010000205.1 GCA_025929595.1 Xanthobacteraceae bacterium | reverse complement strand
ACGACTCAATCGCTCTTATCCACTTCCGACGCGCGGAAGATTACGACGGCCAGCGATAGCGCGAAGAAAAATTCAGAAATGCAGCGGGGGAATGAGGATGGTGCCCAGGGGCGGAATCGAACCACCGACACCATGATTTTCAGTCATGTGCTCTACCAACTGAGCTACCTGGGCGCCGGGCCAGGCGACGTGCGCCGGGCCGAACGGAGGCGCGGTTATAGAAAGCCGGGCCGGGCCTGTCCAGACGCGGGCCGTCAGCGGTCGGGGTCATCGGCGAGCCCCGGCGCGCCGGTCTCGGGCAAGGCACCATCCTCGTCCGTATCTTCCGTCACCGGGATCGCGTAGGCGCCGGAGAGCCAGCGATGCAGATCGACATCGCGGCAGCGCTTCGAGCAGAACGGGCGAAACCCCTGCTCCGACGGCTTGCCGCAGGTCGGGCATTTTCCCGCGCGCGCACGCTTCTCAGCCAACCGCTTTTTCCTTTTGCTCCGCATCGAGGCGGCGGAGATCGGTCTTCAGGATCTTGCCGTAATTGTTCTTCGGCAAGGCGTCCACGAATACATAGTGCTTCGGACGCTTGAAGCGAGCGATCCGCGAGAGACACAGCGCGTCGAGTTCCCCCGACGCCGCATCGCCCACGACATAGGCGACGACGACCTCGCCCCATTCCTGATCAGGGCGGCCGATGACCGATACCTCGCGCACCTTGTCATGCTGCAACAGCACTTCCTCCACTTCACGCGGATAGACGTTGGAGCCGCCGGAGATGATCATGTCCTTCGAACGATCTTTCAGCGTGAGGTAGCCTTCCCCGTCGAAGGCTCCGACGTCGCCGGTGTGCAGCCAGCCGTCTTTCAGCGTGCTCGCGCTCGCGTCCGGGTTCTGCCAGTAGCCGGCCATCACCACGTCGCCGCGGCATAGGATTTCGCCGATCTCGCCCGGCTCTAGCGCGCGGCCTTCGGCGTCACCCACGCGCACCTCGACGCAAGCATAAGCGCGGCCGGCGGATCCGACACGGTCCAGCCAGCGCGGATGATCGCGCGCGGCGACATCTTCTTTCGAGAGCGTCGAAATCGTCATCGGGCTTTCGCCCTGCCCGTAAATCTGCGCAAGGCGCGGTCCGAAGCGGTCGAGCGCCTTTTTCACGTCCTCCACGTACATCGGCGCGCCGCCCCAGATGAGCGTGCGGATGTTATGCGGGTCGCATTCGGCCGGACTGTCGACAAGACGCTTGATCATGGTGGGCGCCGCGAACATCGACATGCGCGGCCAGCGCGCGAAGAGCCTGAAAATCTCGTCGGGCTCGAACGCGCCGCTTTCCGGAATCACGTTGACGCCCAGGCGCGCGATGTGCGGCATGACATAAATGCCGCTGCCGTGACTGAGGGGCGCCGCGTGCAGGATCGGATCGCCCGGCAACGCCGGATCGACGTCGGCGAGATACGCATGCGCCGCCCAGTTGAGATTGCGATGGGTGAGCATCGCGCCCTTGGGACGGCCTGTGGTGCCGGACGTGTAAAAGAGCCAGGCGAGGTCGTCGCCATCGCGCGGCGTGACGGCGATCGCGTCGGCGGACAAGACCCGCTCGTATTCGGGGCTGCCAACGGCGATCAGTCGCTCGAGGCTCTTCGGCGCGTGCGCGGAAATTTCCGTGTCGATGCCGGACGACGCGAAGCAGATACGCGCGCCGGAGTGTTCGAGGATGTAGCCCAGCTCCGCGCCGTGCAGGCGCGCATTGGCGGGAACGGCGGCGAGGCCCGCATGCCAGAGGCCGTAGAGGATCGCGATGTAGTCGGGATGGTTCTTCGCGACGATCGCTACGCGGTCACCGGGCTTCATGCCAGCCGCGCGCATGGCTCCCGCGATACGTGCGGCTTTGCCCGCGAGCGTTGCGTAATCCGCATGGACCTTTGCGCCGAGCGCAATCGCGGGTGCAGCGGGGTGCGCGTGCCCCGCGCGTTCAAGCCAGAGCGCCAGATTCATTCGGTTCCGCCGTTCTTGTCGTTCGCTGCCGGAATTGTAGCGGGTCGGCAAACCGGAACAACCGCCACTCGCCGCCGACCGCTGTGGCGTTCGCTCGCGGTGTGCCCGCAGAGCGCACACATGAAATTCGCGATGGACCCTGCCGCCGCCGCTGGCCTACAGTCCGCGACGGATTTTTGACGGTCGCAACAAGCATCAGACAGGGAGACGTTCAGTGGCGGCGAGTATCAGGATTCTTGGCGTCGTAGCAGCGGCGGTGCTGGCCGGAACGCCGGCGGCATTCGCGGAAGACTATTATGCCGGCAAGACGATCAATTTCATCGTCGGCTTTGCGCCGGGCGGCGGCACGGACACGGTGTGGCGCGCGGTCGCCGCGCATATCGGCAAGCATATTCCCGGCAATCCGAACATCGTCGTGCAGAACATGGAAGGCGGCGGCGGCATGAATGCCGCGAACTTCGTCTATGAAAAGGCGCGCAAGGACGGACTGCAGATCTCGACCGGCCCGTGGAATTCGATGGGCGCGCTGACCGGCGCGCCGAATGTGCGCGTCGACTACACGAAATCGCCGTTCATCGGCGGATTCCCCGAAGTGCTCATCAACTTCACGCGCACCGACGTGGTGCCGGGCGGGCTGAAGAATCCGGCCGACATCGGCAAGGCGGAGAACCTGATCGTCGCGGGCCTGCGGCCGGATTCGAGCCAGGACCTCCTGATGCGCCTTTCGCTCGACCTGCTCGGCGTGAAGTACAAGTACGTTCCCGGCTATCCGGGCGCCGCCAAGCGGCGCGCGGCGCTCCTTTCGGGCGAAGCCGGCCTGACGAGCATCGGGTATTCCGAATTCAAGGCTTCGATCGAGCCGACCGCCGTCGCCAAGGGCGACATCATGGGCCTCTGGTATCACAGTCGCGGCGCCGTTCCGTCGATCAAGGACGTCGCGCACTTCCCCGCCTTCTACGAGAAGGTGAAGGGCCAGAAGCTTTCCGGCGAGAAAGCCGAGATGCTCGACACGATCTATCTGGCGACCGGCGTCTTCCTGCACGCCCTGTTCGCGCCTCCGGGCACCGATCCCGAAGCGCTCAAGGCGCTCAAGATCGGCTACGAGCGGCTGATGAAGGACGAAGAGTTCCAGAAATTCGCGATGAAGACGTTCAACATTCCGATCGACTTCGTCACGACCGAGGAAGGCGAAGCGGCGATCCAGAAACTTCTGGGCAAACCCGACAAGGCGAAGATCGAGAGGCTTCAGGCCTACATCAACGAAGGCTCCAAGTAAGACTCAATCGCCACTCATTGAACGGCAACGGCACTCCGCCCCCGCCCGGACGTTCGCGTCCGCGGCCGGGGCACGGCCGAACACGGCGCGGCGCCGGGGATATTCATGTTTGAGCAATTTTTCCACGGCCTGTTTCTCGTTCTGCAATGGCCGTCGATCGGCTTCCTGTGCCTCGGCGTGTTCATCGGTTTGTGGCTGGGCGTGCTGCCGGGGCTCGGCGGCATCGTCGGATTGGTACTCCTCCTGCCCTTCACCTTCAGCATGGATCCGGTGTCGGCCTTCGCGCTGCTGCTCGGAATGTTCGCGGTCACGTCGACCAGCGACACGATCACGGCCGTTATGGTCGGCGTGCCGGGACCCTCGTCGCAGGCGATCATGCTCGACGGCTACCCGCTCGCGAAAAAGGGCCAGGCTGAGCGCGCGCTCGGCGCCTCGTTCGCGGTCTCGGCCTTCGGCGGCGTGTTCGGCGCGGCCGCGCTCGCGCTGTCGCTGCCGATCATGCAGCCGCTCGTCCTCTCGTTCACGTCGCCCGAAGTCTTCATGCTGGGCGTGCTGGGCCTCTCGCTCGTCGGCATGCTGAGCGGACGATCGATTCCGAAAGGGATTGCGGTTGCGACCTTCGGCCTTGTGATTGCCTGCGTCGGCTACGCGCCGACGATCTCCATTCCGCGCTTTCACTTCGGCACCGACTATCTGATCGCCGGCCTGCCGCTAATTCCGATCATCCTCGGCCTGTTCGGCCTGCCCGAGCTCATGGAGCTCGCGATCCGCAATGTCTCGATCTCGCAGGTGCCGCGCGACCAGACGCAGGGCGGGCGGCTGTTGGACGGCGTCAAGGACGCCATCAAGAACTGGTGGCTCGTGACGCGCTGCGCGGCGATCGGCACCTATATCGGCGTGCTGCCGGGCGTCGGCGGCTCGATCGTGGACTGGGTCGCGTACGGCCACGCCGTGCAGAGCGCCAAGGACAAGTCGAAATTCGGTCAGGGCGACATCCGCGGCGTGCTCGCGCCCGATGTCGCCAACAATGCCTGCAAGGGCGGCGATCTCATCCCAACGGTGGGCTTCGGCATTCCGGGCAGCCTCGGCGCGGCGATCCTGCTCGGCGCGCTCGTGATCCAGGGCCTGAAGCCGGGGCCGGAAATGCTCGGCGCGAGCGTGCACATCACCTTCAGCATGGTGTGGTCGATCGCGCTCGCCAATATCATGGCGTCGATCATCCTGTTCATGACCGCGCGGCAGTTCGCGCGCCTCGCCTTCGTGCCGGGGCACCTGATCGTGCCCGGCGTGATCCTGTTCGTGTTCATGGGCGCGTGGCTCGGAAGTGCGGCGCTCGGCGACTGGATCACGGTGTTCGTGTTCGGCGTGGTCGGCTTCCTGATGAAGCGTGGCGGCTGGCCGCGCCCGCCACTCGTGCTCGCTATGGTGCTGGGCTCGATCATGGAGAACACGCTCGTGCTCAGCATGCGCGTGCATGACGGGCTTGGCTGGCTGGGGCGGCCCATCGTCCTCATTATTCTGGCGCTGATCGCGATCACGGTCCTCCTGTCGGTCACCGACATCCTGAAGTCGAAGCGCACCGGCAATGTGCCGAAAGCCGGCGAAGGCACGGAGAAGAACCCGCTCGTCTCGCTGCCGCTCGCCTTCGTCCTGCTCGCGCTCTTCGCCTACGCGATCGTCGACGCGCAGCAATGGCCGCGCGCGGTGAGCCTCTTCCCGCTCGTGGCCGCGGCCATCGGCGGGACGATGGTGCTGCTCGTTCTCCTGCGCGAAATCCCCGAGGCGCGCGGCGTGATGGTCGCGGCGGGCGGCGCTCCCGCCGCAATACGCTCGGCGTGGGAAAGGGCAGAGCTGACGGGCGCCAGCGCCTATTTCGGCTACATGCTCGGCATCATCTTGCTGTCGATGCTGATCGGGCAGAAGCTCGCGATCCCGCTGTTCGTCGCCGTCTACCTCGTGCGCTGGGGCGACTATGACTGGAAGATCGCGCTT